>CAYYEC010000176.1:0-7941 GCA_964470745.1 uncultured Eubacteriales bacterium
AAGTATCTTGCTGTTGTACACGGAAAATTAGATAATGAACAAGGTACTTTGGAAGATTATTTGCTGAAAGATAAAAAAATAAATATTGTTCGAGTGGTAAATAAGCTCACAGAAGGCAGTAAACAAGCTATATTGGATTATAGAGTAATAGAAGTTAGTAATGGGTTTAGTCTTGTTAAAATAAATTTGCATACAGGAAGAGCACACCAGATTAGAGTTCAATTTTCAAATATAGGGCATCCGTTATTTGGAGACCAAAAATATGGTGGGCACTTAAACAAGGTTGGGCAGCAGATAGCTCTTTGGTCACATGAAATAAGTATATCCCATCCAACTAAAAATGATAATATGAAATTTACATGCAGTCCCCCCATGCTTGAGCCCTGGAGTTGGTTTGATATTAGAAAAATTAGCTCATAGGAAAATAATATTTATATTTGTTTAATACTATGTGGTTAATAATCAAAGATATAAATATAAATATTTACAAAAAATATTGATACTTAAACTATATAATGTTAAAATTATAACAAACATTAGGAATGAGTTTTGATTAAAATAGGTGAACAATAGGAGTGATAATATGGATAGAGTATATAACTTTTCGGCAGGACCGTCGGTGTTACCTGAAGAAGTGTTGAAAAAGGCACAAAGCGAGATGCTTAACTATAATGGCACAGGAATGTCTGTAATGGAAATGAGCCATAGATCAAGTTATTATCAAGAAATAATTGATGATGCTGAAAAAACATTAAGAGAAGTAATGAGTATTCCGGATAACTATAAAGTCTTGTTTTTACAGGGGGGAGCATCAAGTCAATTTGAAATGGTGCCTTTAAATTTATTAAGTGGTAGCAAAAAAGCAGACTATGTAAATACAGGCGCATTTGCTAAAAAAGCAATAAAAGAAGCAAAGAGGTATGGAAATATAAATGTAGTTGCAAGTTCTGAAGATGAAAACTTTACTTTTATTCCAGAATTAGATGAATCAAAGTTTACTGGAGATGCAGATTATTTCTACATAACTACAAACAATACTATATATGGAACCCGATACACTAAATTGCCAAATACGAGAAGTGTTCCATTGGTAGCTGATATGTCTTCAAATATTTTATCCGAAGTTTATGACGTATCAAAATTTGGAGTTATTTTTGCCGGTGCTCAGAAAAATATGGGACCTGCAGGTGTTACAGTAGTGATTATTAGAGAAGATTTAATAGGCAACGCTATGGAGATGACTCCTACAATGTTTAACTATAAAACTCATTCTGATCAAGGTTCTATGTTTAATACACCACCTACATATAGCATATATGTTTGTGGTTTGGTTTTCAAATGGTTAAAAGACTTGGGCGGAGTACCTAGAATGGAAGAAATAAATATTCAAAAAGCTAATATTCTTTATGATTATTTAGATGAATCAAAGCTCTTTAAAGGTACAGCATCGAAGAAAGACCGTTCGATAATGAACGCTACCTTTGTAACTGGTAATAAAGATTTGGATGCACAATTTATTAAACTTGCAGCTAAAAATGGATTTGCAAACCTTAAAGGACACCGTTCGGTTGGTGGAATGAGAGCAAGTATTTATAATGCTATGCCTGTAGAAGGTCTAAAAAAGTTAGTTGAATTTATGAAGGAATTTGAGTCAGAAAACATATAAAATTGAGAAATATGTAAAAGAAAGTCATAAATTCAAAAGAATATTTTGACTTTCTTTTTTATATTTATCTTTAAATAAGGTTATTGCAAAACACATATATAAATATAACTAAAAATATTTTAATTTTTTTATTAACGGAGTATAATAACTTAGAGGGAGAAGATTAAAGTCGAGAGAATTTATTAAATTACATTAATTTTATTCTATTTATACATGTTACGTTAAAGAAGTTAGATTGGGATTCTAAGTAACATATGGACAGAGGTGTATGATTTTACGATATCCTAATTAAGAGATGTAAAATGTTTATCGTAAAACATATAGTAAGGAGAGAATAATGGAAATACTTTCACTATCTGCATCTATTGTGTTTACAATTTATTTAGCTTTAGGTGTACATGTTTTAATTTTAGAACCAAAATCAAAACTAAATAGAATATATGCAGTTTTAAGTCTAAGTATCGCTATATGGGCATTTAGCTATTTTTTTATGTACTCAGAGCAAGATGTACAAATGTATCATATGTGGCATAAAATAGCCTCATTGGGATATTGTACATTTGCAGGTATGTTTCTACATTTTGTTTTAGTATTTACAAAAAAAGATAATGCCATAAATAGATTCTTGATGAGTTTTCTTTTATACTTTCCGGCGCTGATTTTTGTGATAGAATCGTTTAGGAGTGATTTTAGTGTAAAAGGTATTATAGTAAATAAATTTGCTACCTTTGAAGTGCGTAATATTGACTCACTATTCTTCTGGAGTTATGTTACATATATTTCGGCTTGTATAATTATTGGTTTGATACTAATATGGATTTTTTATACTACGACTGATAAGAATATTCAAAAGAAGCAGGCAAAGTTAGTTTTAGTTACTTCCCTTGTCGCTTCAGGTATAGGATTTGCAGCTAATATTATACTTCCTGGTCTAAAGATGTATATTGTCCCTCCAATAGCTGTTTTAGCTTTAGTCGTTTGGGAATTAGGTATCTGGTATTCCATAGGGAAATATAAACTCATGGTTTTATCTCCTGAAATAGCAATGGACGAAATTATTTCTAAAATAAAAGATCTATTAATTATGGTTGACAATGAATTTAGAATTGTTATTGTTAATGATCAAATAAAGAGAATTCTTAATTATCAGGAAGAAGAATTAGTGGGACAGCTTTTAGATACAATTATTTATAAATCAGCAAAAGAAGAGTTTGATAATATTAAACAAAATGTAAAGGAAAACGATACATTTGAAACAGTGCTTGGTGGGAAAGATGGTGATCGCATTCCTGTAAAAGCATTTTTATCGCAAATAAAAAATAAAGTCGGTGATTACTGTGGGATCATCTTAATAGCTCAAGATCTGAGAGACACAAAGAAATTAATGCATCTGGGCTTGCATGACCCTCTGACAGACTTATATAATAGGACTTTCTTTGAGAGGGAAATAGAAAAGTTAGAGGATTCATCTTCATATCCTCTTACTTTTATTATTTGTGATGTTGATGGGTTGAAATTTGTCAATGATACTTTGGGGCATAAGATAGGAGATGCTCTTTTAGTTGTTGCTGCAGAAGTAATTAAAAAATCCTTTAGGAGTACTGATATAGTAGCCAGAATAGGAGGAGATGAGTTCGCAGTGCTGCTGAATTATGCTGATGAAGAGATAGTTTTAAGAGCTTGCAAAAATATTCAGCAATCTATAGAAAAATATAACTTTGAAAATTATGATTTACCTTTAAGTATTTCAGTCGGATATGCAATAGCTAAAGATAAAGATTATTCTACTGCAAAACTATTTAAAGAAGCTGATAACAATATGTATAGAGATAAATTAAATCATAGTCAGAGTGCAAGAAGTCAAGTTATTAAAACACTGATGAACGCATTGGAGGCAAGAGATTATTTCCATGATGGGCATAGCATCAGAATGCAAAAAATTGTTGAAATTGTTGGTATTAAATTGGGATTCTCTCAAAAAGAGATTAATAATTTAAAGCTTCTTGCCCAATTTCATGATATAGGTAAAGTAGGTATCTCTGATAAAATTTTATTTAAGAAAGGCAAGTTAACACCGGAAGAATATGCTGAGCTTCAAAGGCATAGTGAGATAGGATATAGAATTGCTCAATCTTCCCCAGGGCTGGTTCATATTGCAGAGGATATATTAAACCATCATGAATGGTGGAATGGTAAAGGTTATCCTTTAGGAAGTAAGGGCGAGGAAATCCCACTAGAAGCAAGAATAATAAGTATTGCAGATTCATTTGATTCAATGACCAGCTATAGGCCATATAAAGAAAAATTAAGTTTCGAGCAATCTATGGATGAACTGAAAAGAGGTGCAGGTACACAGTTTGATCCGGAGCTAGTTAACATAATTGTTAAAGCATTAGAAGAGAATCGGGATTATTTCTTAAAAGAACAATTTTCTAAATAAGAACATAAAAAACCTAGTAATTTGTAACCCTTCTTTTTCATGGTTCTACTCAAAGGGTTACAAATTTACTTCCTTGATTTGTGGTCTGTAACACGTACCTTGAACAATATGCGTTACAGACCCACCAGACTCTATTTTTCTATAGTCAAAATTATTACTTTACGTCTTTTGCAAGGACTTTCTTTAATTTTGCAAATCTTGGCAATCCATCTACTAATGGAGGACATGAATCCCCCTGAATAAGTGGTAAAGCGTAGTCGATGTAATCTTGAGTTAAGCCAGTTCCTTCTTCATTTATCCATTCTCTTGGAATTTTCTTTTCAGTATTAGCAACATGAGTAAGATTTAAAAGCTTAATATTACATTTATATTCTTTTCCTTCAGTTCTTTCAAATGCAACCATATGGTCAGTTACACCTTCAACAGCATGTTTTACAGCCATTTCACCAGCATGGAATGCTTCTTCAACATCTGTTTTTGAACCTACATGAGCAGCACATCTTTGAAGAAGACTAAACTCGACTGCTCTTGTTTTGCATCCAAGTTTCTTCTTAACAATATCAGCAAGAACCATTGCTGTTCCACCTAATTGAGCGTGACCGAAAGAGTCTTTTTCTTGAGCAAGGCTTGAACCATACTCAGATATATATTTTCCATCTTTATCCTTAATACCTTCAGAAACAGCAACTATTACTTTTCCATTTTTATTATCATAAACTTTCTGAACATCACTTAAAAATTTATCCATATCAAAAGCTAATTCTGGAAGATAAATCAAATCAGGTCCTTCACCTTTATATGTTGCTAACGCCGTAGATGCAGTAAGCCATCCAGCATTTCTTCCCATAACTTCAAGAATACATACCATAGGTGTGTCATAAACTCTCGCATCATGGTACACTTCCATAGTAGATGTTGCAACGTATTTTGCAGCACTACCGTAACCTGGGCAATGGTCAGTACCAAAAAGGTCGTTATCGATAGTTTTTGGTACTCCCATAACTCTACATTCATATCCTACTTTTTGCATATATTTACTTACTTTGTTACAAGTGTCCATAGAATCATTTCCACCATTATAGAAGAAATATCTGATATCATACTTTTTGAAAACTTCAAGTAATCTCTTATAATCTGTATCATTAACATCTGGATCAGCAAGCTTATATCTAACAGAACCTAATGAAGAGGATGGTGTTGTTTTAAGTAAATTTAATTCATCAATATCTTCCATACTCATATCATAAAATTTTTCTTCTAAAATTCCTTTAACTCCGTTAGCAGCACCAAATACCTTTAAAATATCATTTTGTTTTAAAGCTTCCTGGATAACACCTGATGCACTTGAATTGATAACAGAAGTTGGTCCTCCAGACTGACCGAAAATAGCGTTACCTACTAATTTACTCATAAAAAAAGCCTCCTTAAAAATATAATTACAATTATTAAAATTATAGGATTGAAACTATTATTTTCCCCATTTAAGTTTAAACAACCCCATATTATATATAACGCACAAAAGATTTTGTATTTTATTTTTGTGTGCTTATATTACCTCAAACTTTTATTGCAAAAATCTAATTATTCATAGGTTGTTTTATTTTTGCGATTTATATAATGTATTTATATAAAAACAGCCACTAAAAATATATCATAATGATTGTCCAAATGCAATTATTGTTTGATAAAATTTTAACGGTTAAGATTATGGGTATATTATATTACATGATTAAAAATTATATGGTAGTGGTCTGTAAAGTTTATAGTTTATGGCATGCAGACCACAAACAGAAGAAATGGATTTGTAACGCTTTTGAATAACAATATGAAAATGAAGCTTTACGAACTACTAGAGGAGGGTTTTAGATGAACTATAAAGTTATAAAGGAAGCTATTTTTAAAAGTAGACCCAACAGATTTATTGCAAATGTACTTATTGATAACAAAATGGAAGTAGTTCATGTAAAGAATACTGGAAGATGTAAAGAAATTTTAATTGAAGGAACAAAAGTCATAGTTGAAGAGTCAGCCAATCCCGATAGAAAAACTAAATATTCACTAGTTGCAGCATATAAAGGAGGTATATTAATTAATATAGATTCTCAAGTACCTAATATTGTTGTTTATGAAGGAATACAACACTGCAAAATAGATCAGATTAAAGATGTAGACTATTTGAAAAGAGAAGTAAGGTATGGCAGTTCTAGATTCGATTTATATTTTGAAAAGGATAATAGAAAAGGGTTTATAGAAGTGAAAGGAGCTACTCTCGAAAAAGATGGAGTAGTAATGTTTCCGGATGCACCTACTGAAAGGGGAACAAAGCACCTTAATGAAATGATGAAAGCAGTAAAAGAAGGCTATGAAGGATATATATTTTTTTTGATTCAAATGAAGGGAATACGATATTTCACTCCGAATTTTGCTACAGATAAAGATTTTTCGGATACGCTTAAGCTGGCAAAGAATCATGGAGTGAGAATCCTTGCATATGATTCAATAGTTAAAGAGCATGAGATAGTAATTGATGAAGAAGTTCAAATAGTATTGTAAGAGATAATAGATTATAGATAGTTTTTAAAGTATTAGAGAAATCACTATTTATCAAAGGCTTAAATTTCTTAGAAATATAATTAACATAAAAAGACTAAGGACCAAATTCAGTAAGAATGCTTTATAGAGTTAGATAAGGTGAATATTTCTAGATTACAGATTTTAGAATTATGAAAAAGGTTTGATGGGTAGATGGAGTGGATATGTTTCCACATACGGAGCACGTAGAAGCGATAATAATGATGACGTATTGTGGTTTGGAGGGTGAAAAGTAGAGGTTGACCACAAGATGTTGTGGTTTGAGAGCGATTTTTGGGCGAAAATTGGACGAAAAAATGATGGTTTCCTGAAAATAGGCAAAAATATAGATGACATAGTGGAATTTCAGGAAAATGAAAGATTTTGAGTGTGATTAACGGGAGCGAAAGAAAAATAGCTTTTCAGCCGATAGCGTAAAGAATTTGAAAAACAGAAAGACAAACAGGAATTTGTGGAGGTGATTATTAATTGATAGAATTGGAATTTGTGTTAGCACAAAAAGAAGATTTAGATAATGTGTTAACTATGTTTGCAGGTGCTATTAATGAAATGAATAGCAATGGTATTGACCAATGGGATCGTATGTACCCAGATAGGAATTTGCTCGAAGAAGATATAATAAAAAGACAATTATTTATAGGTTTATATAAAGGGATAGTTGTATCTGCCTATGTGCTAAATCGAGAATGTGACGAGCAATATGTTAATGGCAAGTGGAAATATCCCGATTCTACATATTATGTGATTCATAGATTATGTGTCAATCCAATATATCAAAATAAAGGAATTGGAACGTTGACAATGTTGCACATAGAAAATGAGATTCGGAAAATGGGAATTGATACAATTAGATTAGATGTATTTACATTAAATCCATACGCCGTAAAAATGTATGAAAAGTTAGGATATTTGAAAGTTGGATTTGTTCATTGGAGGAAGGGGAAATTCTATCTTATGGAGAAGAAAGTTTAAGTACGGCAACTTCCAATTTATCGTTCAAAGTGTAAGCATAAGTTTTATAATAAGTTAATTTAAGTAATATTGTAGTCAAAAAAGTAGACAGGTATTGCAGTTGTGGAAAGAAGATGGTTTATACTAAACGTAAAGCTCAAACTAATATTTTATCTATGTTTGGATATATACCTGTAACAAGAGCTGAATTGTTCTGCCGACGATGTCATAAAGGATATGGAGTTACAGATAAAATGCTTGAAATGTACGGAAAACACAGAATAACTAAGGG
>CAYYEC010000177.1:0-7914 GCA_964470745.1 uncultured Eubacteriales bacterium
AATATTGGCTATGGGAGCAGGAAAGAAAGCTGCAAAAGCAATAGATGAATATCTTTCAAAATAGATTGTGATTGGGATGGGAAACAAGTATAGTTCATGATTGGCGTAGGATTACTAATCAGTAACTATACTTACTTTATATATAAAAATTTAATTTTTCAGTAGATATTCACAAAAAAGATATATAAATATTATTATTATTTATGAATATTGACATTCAGTACAAAATATATTATACTGAATGTATTCGCTAAATACATTCAGTATAATATATTCGGTGAAAAAACATTATAAGGAGTTGATTTTGTTAAGAAAAATGATTTTGTAGGTAAATTAATAGTTTTTAAGACAATTTATTAAGGGGGTCTATTAATATGGATGTTATTACTAATACCGATCCAAAACCAAACTTAGAGAAGAAGAGTATTTATAGTATTGGAAATATTTTAAAATTTGCAGGATTTAGCATCTTCGGTGTACTTTTATTTTTTACTCCTATTACTATTAATGGTGTTAATTCGATACCTTTGGACCATTTAATTACATTTATTAGATCTCTCCACCCATTAGTGGGACCTGTTATTACAGTTGGTATAGTAACGGCAGGGGGGATAATACCATGGATTGATAAAACTTATAAAAAAGATACAATTTCATTTGTGATTTCAGTTTTTAGATTATTGGCAATACCTCTTATTTATATGGCTTTATTTAAAATTGGTCCTGAGTGGCTAATGAAGCCTGATATGCTTCCTTTTATATTTGATAAAGTAGTAATACCGGTAGCATTAATTGTTCCTATAGGATCCATCTTCTTAACATTCATAATTTGTTTTGGATTATTGGAGTTTATTGGTGTAATAGTAAGACCATTCATGCGCCCGATTTTTAAGGTGCCGGGAAAGGCTGCAATTGATGCGGTTGCCTCTTTTGTTGGTAGCTTTTCAGTAGCAATTTTTTTAACTAATAGACTATATAATGAGAGTAAATATACCAATAGAGAAGCAGTTATTATCATGTCCGGTTTTTCTACAGTATCTGCAACATTTATGATTATAGTTGCAAAAACAGGTGGTATGATGGAAAAATGGAACTTTTTCTTTTGGACTACATTGATTATTACATTTGTAGTTTCTGCGTTAACAGTAAGGCTTTGGCCGATTACTAAAATAGATAATTCTTATGTTGACGGAGTTGGAAAGCCTGAAGTCAAAATACCGGGAAATATTTTAGTTAATGCGGTAAAAGAAGGTTTAGAAACATCCGCTAATTCTGGGAATTTACTAGGTACTTTATGGAGTAACTTCAGCAGCGGTATGAAAATGATTTTCATATTGGCTCCTTGTGGAACTTCAATTGGTGTGCTTTCGTATGTGCTGGTTAAAATGACGCCGGTTTTTGATGTAGTCAGTATTATTTTTATTCCTTTTACATTTATACTTGGAATTCCTGAATTTAAATTAGTTGCTAAAGCATGTGCAATGGTATTGGGTGAAATGTTTGTTCCAAATCTGCTTGTAGCAAAATTGCCCATGATGGCAAAATATGTAGTAGGTGTGACTTCAATTTCAGCAATATTATTCTTTAGCGGTTCCATACCATGTATATTGGCAACAAATGTTAAATTCAAAACATCTCATATGATATTAATTTGGTTTGAAAGAACAGTTTTGACTATAATTATTGCTTCTATTGTTGGAATGATATTTTTAAGGTGAATATAGATTTATATAATAGTTTCCAAAATATTTGTAAATATATATGCTAAATTATAAGTTAACAAAGCAGCCAATGAAATACAAAGCATTTTTATAAATACTTAGATTTAATAAATAATATTGGTTGATAGTGTTTTATTTAATTAGTATACTTAATATTTACAAATAATATCTGGAACATTACCATATGATAGTGTTCCAGATATTATTTTTTACGTTAGATATATTAATTAAAAATTTGATAAATTAAGCTATATGAAATTATTTTAATAACAATCCTATAATTCTTTTAACAAATAATAATAGTTGAATATCTTCACTGAATTTTTTTATATAATAAAATAATGCTTGTACGCCAATTAATGCTTCTACACCAATATTACTTGATTGACAATAAAATATGTATAATGTTATTATAGCAATAATGATTAAGATATTATACTGTATTGAGAATTACATACGAGGAGTGAATCGTTATGTCAGAAGAAAAAATGACAAAAAGGCAGATTCAAGCAATTAAAACAAAGAAAAAGATTTATAATATTTCAGTTGAACTTATGAATAAAAAAGGTTTTAACAATACTACCATTGAAGAAATCAGTAAAAAAGCTGGTGTATCCGTTGGAGCCTTTTATCATTATTATAAATCAAAAGAAGATATTTTCTTCGATTTATATCAAAAAGCTGATGAATATTTTGAAAATGAAGTTACTAAATATTTGGAAGATGAAAATAGTATAAATCAAATTATTTTGTATTTTAAGTATTATGCTAAATATACAGAAGAAAGAGGTTTGGAAAATACCAGCCAGTTATATAATACGAAAAATAAGCTTTTTATTGCCAAGGGCAGGTATATGAAAATATTATTGCAGGATATAATATCAAAGGGGCAGGAAAAAAATGAAATTTCTAAAGATATGACACCTGAAAGTTTGACTGATTATTTGTTTATTGTTGCTAGAGGAATAGTATATGATTGGTGTCTTCATAATGCTGAGTATAATCTTACAGAATACATGGTTAAGTTTATAGAGAGGTTTGTTGTTGTGTTTAAGAAAAATAAGTAAGATATATATTATCAAACCATTTTATTTACAAATCAAAAGCTTGAGGGAATTAGCTAAAAAAGTTCTAATTTCTATTTATAAGGTATTTTAATTATAAATAGAAATTAGAACTTTTTTAATTTATAAATACTTTATCTTAAAAAGCTTTTTAATTTTTTTTTAAATCGACATAGATTCTTGACAAATAATTCAACTCGGAGTATACTAAATGTATTCAGTGAATTAATAAGGTGAAATTTTATCTGAAATCTATTATTGGGTTCTCCAAAATTATCAAAGGGGGTTAAAAAGTGGATAATATCAAAGAAAAGTTAGTTGAAATTATCGGAGAAACGAATGTTTCTGACGATCCGAAAGTCCTTGAATCTTATACCGGAGACAAGAGTTTTGCTAAACCCATTAAACCATGGTTTGTTGTAAAACCGGAAAATGTGGATCAAGTACAAAAATTGGTGAAGTGGGCAAATGAGTCAAAAACACCACTTGTACCAGTAAGTTCTGGTGCACCACACTTCAGAGGAGATACCGTACCAAGTGTCCCGGAATCCGTTATCGTCGATTTAAGCGGAATGAACAAAATTATTAACATTAACCGTCAGCAAAGAATGGTTATTGTTGAGCCAGGGGTAACTTACGGGCAACTTCAAGAAGCATTGGCAAAAGAAGGTATGACGCTTTCAACTTCATTAAGACCAAGAGCTAACAAATCTGTATTAACAAGTATTCTGGAAATTGAACCGAGGCTAAACTGTATACATCAATTTAACTATACGGAACCATTAAGATGTACTGAAGTTACATTTGGAGACGGTAACCGGATATATACAGGAGAAGCTGGTAATGGACCAAAAGATTTAGAAAAACAATGGGAACTTGAAAAATGGCAAGTAATGTCAAATGGACCCAATATGACTGATCTGCTAAGAATGGTCATTCAAGCACAAGGAAGCATGGGAATTGTGACTTGGGCATCATTAAAATGTGAGTTGCTTTCTACTATCAATAAAATGTATTTAGCACCTGCTAAAAAATCAACAGATTTAGAAGACTTTGTTTATAAAGTTATATGGGCAAGATTTAGTGATAAACTTTATATTATGAATAGAGCATATCTTGTCAGCTTAATTGGTGAAACTTCAGAAAGAATAGCTGAGCTAAAAGCAGAATTACCAAATTGGGTAGCTGCTGTTGGTATATCAGGAGATATCCTATTACCTGAACTCAAAGTAAGTGCTCAAGAACAAGACATTGCAGATTTCGCAAAACTAGCTGGATTACAATTCCTTTCAGCTATACCTGGAACAACAGGCGAAGAAGTGTTGTCAAAATCAATAAATCCTTCCGGAGAAAATTATTGGAAACAAACTTATAAAGGTGCATTCCAAGACATCTTCTTTATTACAACTCTTGATAAAACCTCCAAATTTATTGAAGCTATGTATGAACTGGCGATTGAAGCAGGATATCCAACTGAAGATATTGGTGTATATATTCAGCCACAGCATATGGGTACATCCGTTCACTTGGAATTCAGTTTACCTTACAATCCGGAAAATTCAAAAGAAGTGAAAAAAGTTAAAGACCTATATAATAAAGCAAGTAGAGAAATGTCAAAACTGGGTGCATTCTATGCAAGACCATATGACATTTGGGCTTCAATTCAATTGAATAAAGATGCTCAATCATATGAGATTTTAAAGAAAATGAAAAACATATTTGACCCAAACAATATCATGAACACTGGAAAACTTACTTTAAAATAAATATAGGAAAGGGAGGATTTAAAGATGGCTTTAAAAGATTTCAGACCTATGATGGAACGATGCAGCAGTTGTTTAGGCTGTAGATTCATTCCGTTTGATAAAATAAAAGGCAAAAGATTCGCAGAAAACTGTCCAAGTATCGGATATTATAATTTTAATAGTAATACTGCTCGCGGACGTTTTCAATTATCTCAAAGTCTTCTTGACGGAAGAGCGGAGATTGATGAAACGGTTACAGAACTTATTCACTCATGTACATCTTGTGGTGCATGCGATGTAGGATGTAAGGTAACCAGATACAATCTGGAAGTATTGGAGCATAACATTGAGCAAAAAGCATATGCTGTTGAAAAGGGTAAAATATTAGAAGGGCAAAAACCGGTTATGGACAATCTTGCTAAAGAAAACAGCATGATTCCTGGAACTAAAAAAGCAAATCGTACAGATTGGGCAAAAGATTTAAATCTTAAAGATTTATTTAAAGAAAAAGGTGAAATTGCTTTCTTTGCAGGATGTAAATACAGCTATGATGAAAAACTTCAAAAAGTTGCACAATCTGCAGTTAAATTACTTCAAGGTGCCGGAGTAGATTTAGGATACCTTGGAGCTGCTGATAACTGCTGTACGGGTCGTGCGCATCAAATGGGATTCTATAATGAATTTGAAAAGGGTGCCAACAATAACATTAAAGCATTCCAAACTGCCGGTGTTAAAACAATCGTAACGCCATGTTCAGATTGTTACCATGCTTTCAAGCGTCAATATGCAAAATTAGGATTAGATGTTGAAGTACTTCATGTTGTTGAGTATGTAGACAAATTAATTCAGGAAGGCAAAATTAAATTTACAAAATCAGTTCCAATGACTGTAACTTACCATGATCCTTGTCACTTAGGAAGATTAGGTGAAAATTACATTCCATGGGAAGGTAAAGAAAAGAAAATCTATAACCAAATTCAAACCTGGGAACCAAAAAGACCTAGATATAACGGAGCTTATGGCATATATGATGCACCAAGAAATATCTTAGAAGCAATTCCCGGAGTAAAACTGGTTGAAATGGAAAGAATTCGTGAATATTCATGGTGCTGCGGAGCAGGCGGTGGATGTAATGAATCAAATCCGGAATTCTCTGCATGGACTGCTGGCGAACGTGTTACAGAAGCAAATGCAACTGGAGCAGATGCAATGGTAACTGCTTGTCCATGGTGTAAAGATAACTTTGTGAATGCTGTTGATGAAGATGGTAATAAGATTGAAGTCTTAGATATCATTGAACTTGTACAGCAAGCAATTTGAGAGGAGGGAATTTAATGGCTTTATCAAGAGAAATATACCAAGCACTTGAAGATATTGTAGGGAAAAGAAATATTTCCGAAAATATAGGTGTGTGTGAAACATATAGAAGTATACCGGCTCAATCTTCAGCGCACTACGGTCCGTCAGAACACTGGACACCACTTCCGCAGGCTGTCATTTTGCCGGGAAGCACAGAAGAAGTACAAAATATTATTAGAATTTGCAATAAATATGGTGTAGAGTTTAAAGCGTCATCTACTTTCTGGTCAACTATGGGTTATATAGGTAGTGATTATGCGATTCAGTTAGATATGAGACGTATGAAAAGCATAGAAATTGATGCTAAAAACATGACTGTCATTGTCGAACCATTTGCTATTGCTGCAACTGTTCAAGCGGAAGTTATGAAAGTTGGATTGAACCTAAATATTCCCGGTGTAGGATGCAGTAGTTCTTCATTAGCAAATGCTTCATCTTGGGCAGCATTTGGTCCGGCTTCAATATTTATGGGAGCAGGTCCTGAAAACATACTTGGTATGGAATGGGTTATTCCAAATGGAGAAGTACTTAGAACTGGTTCCCTCGGTTCCGGTGATGGCTGGTTTTGTGGAGAAGGTCCGGGACCAAGCCAAAGAGGGTTACTTAGAGGTATTTTCGGAACTGCCGGATCAACAGGTGTTTGTACTAAAATGGCTTTAAGACTGCATCCATGGCCAGGCCCTGCTGATTTCCCTACAAGAGGTACAGTACCTGCATATAAAGCGGATTTCGGTGATAACTTCAAGTGTTATACCCTTTGCTACCCTAACTGGGAAGCTTGGGCACGGAGTATACAATACTTCTATGAATCCGATGTGCTTTATTTAGGACATAGACAATTTAATATGTTTGGTAGAGATTTAAAAGCTCCAATGCTGCGTATTATTACAGATCCGGAAAAGCAGCTTTGTGACTTGGAAACATTAGTAAATGATCCGGAAGTAATGAAACAAAATGAAAGCATGAAGTATGACTATCAAGTAGTTATTGCAGGTTTTACAAAAAGAGATATGGAATATAAAGAAAAAGCAATAGATGAAATACTTGCATTAACAGGTGGATGGAAAAACGAAATGATGCTTGAAAAAGATATGCATGACTATGCACTATTATATTTAATAAGATTAGGTCATAAAAACCTTAATTATGTTATGTGCGGTGCTTATGAAGGTACATTTGGTTTATCCGGTAACGTATGGAAAGCTATACAAGTGGCCGAAGAAGCTGCTGCTATTAAGAAAAAATGGGAACAAGAACATGATCATATTGCTGCTACAGGCGGAGAATCTGCAATGGGTGGTGTATCCTCAATAGGTGGCGGTGGCGCTACAGGTTGGGAGTTCTTTACTAACTTTGATGCATATGAGAAAGAGTCAATTAGAGGAACATGCGAATTCATGGAAGGTAATCAAAAATTCCATAACAAGTATTCTTTCGGTCCGGATTTCTGTAGATGGAATGCAGATGTAAGACACATGAATGGATACAACTATACTCAGGAAGAGCATGATGAAATGTTTGTAAATGCACCGCAACCTTGGGTTTATGCTTATCAGTATAAAATAAGAGAAGCTATCAACCCTAACAATTTATGCGGAAGCTACTTGAGAACATTAAACCCAAGTAAATTATAGTATTTACAGGTAATAATCAATCAGAAAAATATATTTGAATAATTAAAACAGGTATAGCAGATCATGTGATAAGTAATTTTTCCTTATTTATTTTACTTAAATAAAGGTACTCAAAAATTTATTACATGGTCTTTATACCTTTAAAATGATTGAATTTTAATAAGGGAGGAATGTATAGATATGAGCCAGATAATCGTTGTAAAAGAATTTGTAGCTCAACTTATAGATAGGGCAAGAAATGCTCAAAAGTCAATTGAAAACTATACACAAGAACAAGTAGATACTCTTGTTAAAGCAATGACATGGGAAGTCGTTAAGGTAGAAAATTCAAAAATTATAGCTCAGATGGCAGTAGATGAGTCTCAACTTGGAAATTTTGATGGTAAATATA
>CAYYEC010000178.1:0-7909 GCA_964470745.1 uncultured Eubacteriales bacterium
CTGTATTAGCGGAGGGACAAACAATTATCGAAAATGCAGCTACTGAGCCAGAAATTGTAGATTTAGCAACATATTTAACTTCAATGGGGGCCAAAATAAAAGGTGCTGGAACAGATACTATTAAAATAAATGGTGTTGAGAATCTAAAAGGTACAAATTATACAATCATTCCGGATCGAATTGAAGCAGGAACATTTATGGTGGCTGCAGCAATCACAAGAGGAGATATAATTATTGAGAATGTTGTTACAGATCATTTAAAGCCAATAAGTGCTAAATTACGTGAGGCAGGTGTTGAAGTAGCAGAAGAACTGACAAGCGTTCATGTGAAAGCTAATGACATATTAAAAGCAGTAGATATTAAGACACATCCTTATCCAGGCTTTCCTACAGATATGCAAGCTCAACTTACAGCACTTATGAGTAAAGCAGAAGGAACAAGTATGGTTATCGAAACTATATTTGAAAATAGATTTATGCATGTAAGTGAGTTAAAGAGAATGGGGGCTAATATTAAAATTGATGGAAGAAGTGCTATTATAGAAGGCACAAATAAGTTAATGGGTGCACAGGTAAAAGCTACAGATTTACGGGCTGGAGCTGCTTTAATATTGGCAGGCCTTGCAGCCACAGATACTACAGAAATAACTGATATTCATCATATAGAAAGAGGATATGTGGGAATTCACGAAAAATTAAAATCACTTGGTGCAAATATTGAGAGAGTTGAAGAATAAATAGCAAAGGATTAAGATGGTGAAAGCACATGAATGGTAAGGAAAACAAGAGGACGATTCCAGAATCGTCCTCTTGTTTATATAGTTCTAGTTACTTTCAATTGCTCCTAAATCTGGAGCTGAGCCTGTGTAGCTGATACCTGTGCTGGTAACACCGGCATCAATAAATTGACTGTTTGAAGCAAGATTTAAAAAACCGTTACTTGTTGGATTAGAGTTTGAACCGGGTGTCAATGTAACAAAATCAGCACTACTTGCTGTATATACCCAGTTTGTGTCAGTATCTGTTAATGCATTTGGTGCAGATACATCTCCTACTATCCTGTCTGTATGTGTGCCATTAAGGGATATGTTGTTTTTAAACACGTGAGTTGCACCATCACGGGTATGGAAATTATAATCTCCATTATTGTAAGAAGTATTATTTGTGAATTCTATGCTTGCAGTATTTCCGTTATCTGTAAATCCATGTTTTCCATTATTATAAGCAATACAACGTCTGACTATGTGATTTACTCTAATAGCTGTACTTCCGAGTTTAAATCCATTTTTATCTCCATTACCTGAAGTTGAACCATCAGTAAGTGTTCCATTATCATGTGAGATACAATCTTCCAATAATACAACTCCGGTATTTCCTGTATCGGATTTTCCATATAAATCCCAACCGTCATCAATATTGTGATGCGAAATACAACCACGGAATATATTACCTTCTCCACAAGTCAATTTAGGTGCAAACCCGTCTGCATTTTCATGAAGGCTATCACAGTTGTCATAGGATTCGCAGTTAAGGATAAGGTTGTTTGAAGGCCATTGGCTAATGCTGGTATAATTTGTATTATTACGACTCAACTGCAATCCTGTATCACGATTTGCGTGGAAAACACAATCTTCAATTATGTTATTATTTCCTGAAAGCAGCATTCCATTATCGCCAGCTCTTTCAATAGTGATACCTTTAACATTCCAGTAGTCTCCATCAAAAACAATTCCTCTGTTGGAAGGGTCTTCCGACATGGAAGAGAAGTTTAGAACCGGTACTTCACTGCCGTAAGCAGCTAATACCTTTCTATTGGATGAGTTACCATTGTTACCCTCTGCAACAATTACCGTACTGGACAAATTATATGTACCACCCCGTAAATAAATAGTATTACCAGGTTCGATTGAATTAATAGCCTCCTGTAATGATATTGAACCGTTTGGCTCAATTATTATATTATTACCGGGAATTGGTGTGGGTGCAGGTGTTGCTGTTGCAGTAGGTGTGGATGTTGGTGCCGGTATTGGTGTCGGTGTTGGTGTAGAAGTACTAGAATATGAAAGTTCAATATAGTAAAGGTTGGCAACATCAGTTTTTGTAATTGTATGCGTACCCGCTCCAAGTGCTACAGTAACAATGCCATTTGTCATTGTATATGAAGTTCCATCTACTTTTACTCTTACACTATCTCCTGCATTAAATACTAGTTTTAGAGTTGAAGAGTTTGTAGTAGTAAATTGAACACTTGTTATACTTTCCATTTTCAAACACTGGGTAAGTGTCAAACCATTATAAACTACAGTTCCCTTACTTGTTGAAAGATTTCCTGTGATACTGAAGAAACTACTGTTTATTCCATCAGTTGTGAAATTATGAATAACTGTTGTTACTGTTGGAGTAACATTACCTGTTTCTATTAATTGCCATTTTTGATTATCGGCACCATTTATTGACCATTGTAAAACATTTGCTCCGTCTGTGGTTTGTGCGCCTTCCACATCTAAAGCCTTCCCACTGTGCCTGGCAACAATATTAACATATCCGCCTCCCACATCAACCAGTTTAAACTGTTGGTTAGTACTTCCACTGTCAGACCACTGCAAAACATTTGCTCCGTCTATGATTTGTGCACCTGCCACATCTACAACTTTACCAGTTTGCTTATTTACAATCTTATAATATCCATTTCCTATACTTTCAAATTTCCACTGCTGGTTGTCACCGCCGGTGTAATGATATTGTATAATATTTGTCCCATCATATGTTCTGCCTCCATATACATCTAAAGCAAGACCACTGTGTTTTGCAACAATTTCATAGTATTTGGTTTGATCCGGACTTACTAGAGTTTCCGCAGATACAAAACTCTGACCTACAAACAACGTAAACAGCATACTAACAATCAAAATCCATACATACTTTTTCATAACACTAATACCTCCTGAATTCTTATTAATAATTTACAGATTTTCTCATACATGTTTTATTATGCGTATTTTAAAGTAGGTAATCTCGCTAAATAAATAACCATAAATTATTTACCTCCTCTCAGCACAATATTTTATGTAGTTACTTATTGCCTTATAAAGAGCTATAGTATATGCTATATTTGAATAAGAGATTTTTCCAAGAAGTTATATATTTCTTTCATGTAATATATTTTATGCGACATATATACGACGTAAAACAAATTCTTTATATTATTTTCCAAATATTACGTTATATTACTGTTTGAAGCTCGCAATGCAAAGAATACTAATGCAATTAACTTATTGTGTTCCATATAGTACTGTTCAAGGGAGAAATGTTGTAAATGTATCATTTTAATCTTTATAACATATATTATAGGTTAATTTTAATAAATATGTGCGCATATTTTATTGATTTCAATTATTGTTTTGCGCATATTTTGCTTTTTTTAAAAAAATTATTTTCAGGTACATTAAAAAACCTCTAACGTTTGTAATAATTAGTTAAAATAATACATTCTCTAACTTATTTTAGCCCTTTATTCTTCTGCTTGTAGCTAACTGCTGCGGTAAAATATATTGAAAGAGGAGTGTTGAAATTGCAGGAATCAAAAATTTCCTTTTCTAATATGGATAACTCTATTTCCATGTCTTTTAATATTGTACTTGGTCATTATGATATGCTTTCAGAACATTTTCATTTAGGGTATGAAATTTACTATCTTGCAGATGGAGAAAGAACTTTTTTTATTAAAGACAGAATTGTACAAGTTTGCAAAGGCATGTTGGTGATTATAAATTCTAATGAGCTCCATAAAACAACAGATGCGGGAAAATCTGATTATAAAAGATTTGTAATAAATTTCAGGGAGAAATTCCTTTTGAGTCAGAATGAATCAATAAATGTATATCTCAATGATTTTTTTAACAGAATTAATAAACAACATTACTTTATTTTACAGCTTAAGGCCAGTGAACAGATGTATATAGAGAATCTTTTTTATAACATGCTTGATGAGATAAAATGTAAATCGAATGGATTAGAAGCTTTTCTACACTCCTTTCTAATGCAAATGATAATATGGACAAATAGATATTTGGAAGATTATTCAACTCCAGATTTTCATCATTTAAGTCTTAAACACCAGAAAGTTCTGGAAATTGTCCAGTACATAAATAATCATTATTCAGAGCCAATAAGTATCTCATTTATTTCAAAACATTATTATATAAGCTCCTTCTATTTAAGCAGAATTTTCAAAGAGGCTACGGGTTTTACATTTTTAGAATATTTGACAAGTATACGAATCAAAGAAGCACAAAAGCTTTTAACTGATTCAGAGCTAAAAGTAAGTATAATTTCAGATATTGTAGGCATCGGGAGTATATCACAATTTAATAGAGTATTTAGAAGGATTACAGGCATGTCACCAATGGAATACAGGAACCAAAATGATATCAAAGAAAAATAAGAATAGTCCTAGTGGTTTGTAACGCTTCATTTTTATAATCCTATTTTAAGTGTTATAAATCCACTTCCTCTGTCTGTGGTCTGCACACCCTAAAAAGCATACGTTACAGACCACTAAACCATAATACACATTGAGTACTCTAAAAAAGTGAGCTTTTTAGGGGGGTGGATTGTTTGATCCAATGTCAAAATACTTATATGTTAATCAAAATCCTACTATTTACATGGCTATTTATGGGCTATATAATGTCATTATATTGGTTATAAAATACCAAAAGCTTTATATTATATTTTTTGCAATAAACATTTTACATTCCTTATTCAAATATTGCAAAATAATATATCTGGTACTTTTTAACACATCATATTTATAATTTTTCAAGTGTTAAAAATGTACTTCATATGTTTGTGACCTGTATACTATAGAAAAATTACGTTTCAGGTCACCTCTGCTTATATATTGGATATTTTTTTAATGCAATATCTTTTATGCAGCATACATAATTCTTAGATAAGTTTTCTGGGGGGGACAAAGAATGAACAGTATAACAAAAAGAAAGTTGAGTTTTGAAGAAATTCAAGATTTAGCAAGGCAGGTATTTGGTGAAGAAATATATGTAAAATCACATACAGATTTGGCAGATGGATGGTATAATTCTGCATATTTAATTGTACTTAGTGATATGCGTCAGGTAATACTTAAAATATCTCCTCCAAGTAATGTAAAAAATCTTACGTATGAAAAAAATATTATGGATACTGAAGTGGAAGTATTAAGGCTTATAAAAAATATTGGGACAATACCTGTGCCAGAGGTATTATATTATGACAATTCAAAAAGAATATTGGATAGTGAATATTTTTTTATGGAAAAAATTGATGGTGTTCCTTACAATAATATTAAAGAATCATTGCCTGAAACGGAGAGAAATGAAATCGAAAGGCAGTTAGGTATTTATAATAAATTAATAAATGATATCGAGGGTGAAAAATTCGGATACTTTGCAGCAAATAGTAAAAGAAGCGATAATTGGCCGGAGGCCTTTATCAATATGCTTGATGATATATTAAATGATGGTAAAGAATATAATGTTAAATTACCTTTAGAATATAATAAGATCAAAGAACTTATTATGACAAATTTGAGTGTATTTGATGAGGTTGTTGCCCCACAGCTTGTTCATTGGGATTTATGGGATGGGAATGTGTTTATTAACAATGAAAATAAGATTGCAGGTATAATTGATTTTGAAAGGGCATTATGGGGAGACCCTTTGATGGAAGTTTATTTTGGAGATATGTTCAGGAGTGAAAGTTTTTGCAAGGGCTATGGAAGGGATACGTTGACATCAGAAAAGTCTAAAATAAGAAGGATAATTTATAATATCTATGTATATCTTATATTATTTATTGAATGTGATTATAGAAAATACGGAGATGAGAAGCACAAAAAATGGACACATGATTTATTGGAAAAAGAACTTAATCTTTTACTGGAAATAACTAAATAGAATCATCGGAAGCAGGGGGCGGTTCCAAATCAACTGTCCCCTTCATTTTCACCATTTTTTCATTTATTCAAACTTTTCATTATTATAATATAGTATTTTATCTTTCATAATCATAGTTCCGATACCTTTACCAGTAAAAATCTCCAACAAAAGGCAATGAGGTATTCTTCCATCAATAATATGGGTTCTACCAACACCACGTTCCAGCGCCTCCACACAACCTAGAACTTTTGGTATCATTCCACCAACTATAATCTTTTTATCTATTAAGTCATGTACTTCATCTAAAGTTAGAGCAGCAATTATTTCTTCACTATCTTTAGAAGGTTTAACTCCCTCGACATCAGTTAATAATATAAGTTTTTCAGCTTTTAAAGCTGAGGCGATTTCTCCAGCAACTGTATCAGCATTGATATTATAGCTTTCACCATCTTTACCAACGCCAATTGGTGCAACTACAGGGATATATTCATCCTTTGCAAGAACATCAAGTAATTTTGTATTTACATTAGTAATTTTACCTACAAAACCTAAGCCTTCCTCTTTTCCATCTACCATTGTGGTCATTGCTTCACATTCAATTAAATTACCATCAATACCACATACACCAATAGCTTTTCCGCCTTTTTGATTTAACATTGATACAATTTCTTTATTAGTTTTGCCAACAAGCACCATTTGTGCAACTTGCATAGTAGCTAAATCAGTTTTTCTAAGACCGTTAACAAATTCACTTTTAATTTCAAACTTGTTTAAAGTATTAGTAATATCTGGTCCACCACCGTGGACGACTACAGGATTCATTCCTATATATTTTAGTAAAGTTATGTCTTCCATGACAGAATTTTTCAATTCTTCATTTATCATTGCATTACCACCGTATTTAATAACGACGGTTTTACCGTATAATTTTTGTATATAAGGAAGGGCTTCAATTAAAATTTCAGCTTTCTTAATGATTTGTTGCATACCTGTTCCTCCTAAACTTAAACTAAAGATTTAATAATTATACATTTTTATGCATAAAGATTCAAGACTCAAATTTTTTATTCATATATAACGCACTAAATAAGTTACATAATCTATATTTTGTTTATGTGTTATATGGTTTTAGAAAAGTGATTTCGCATTTATTTATGATAAAAGAATGTGAAGGATTAATTGGGAAATATATATTATAGCGATTATGCAAAGTTACTAAATAGAAAAAAAAATTTTTGGTTAAAAGTGTACTAGTTACATAAGGTCTTAAGTGATATAGTTATATTGTGTTAAAAATGCTCGGTTAACGATTATTTTAGGGAGGGTACGAAATGGCAAGTTTAAAATTAAAAAATATCTACAAGACGTATGCTGGAGGAGTAACAGCAGTAAATGACTTTAACTTGGATATAGCAGACAAAGAATTTATAATTTTGGTTGGACCGTCAGGTTGTGGTAAAACTACTACTTTAAGAATGATAGCAGGACTAGAAGAAATTACTGAAGGTGAATTGTACATTGGAGATAAATTGGTTAATGATGTTGCTCCAAAGGACAGAGATATTGCAATGGTTTTCCAAAACTATGCGTTATATCCTCATATGACAGTATTTGATAATATGGCTTTTGGTCTTAAACTTAGAAAAACACCAAAAGACGAAATTAAAAGAAGAGTTCATGAAGGTGCTAGAATCCTTGATATTGAGCATTTATTGGATAGAAAACCAAAAGCATTGTCCGGAGGTCAGAGACAGAGGGTTGCATTAGGACGTGCAATTGTTCGTGAACCTAAAGTATTTTTAATGGATGAGCCTCTTTCAAACCTTGATGCTAAATTAAGAGTACAGATGAGAACCGAAATCAGTAAATTACATCAAGATCTACAAACAACTATTATATATGTTACACATGACCAGACTGAAGCAATGACAATGGGTACAAGAATTGTTGTTATGAAGGATGGATTGATTCAA
>CAYYEC010000179.1:0-7845 GCA_964470745.1 uncultured Eubacteriales bacterium
CTTTCATGTGTGAATCCTCAAAATCCCAAAAAATTTGTTCTATAGGATACTCCCCCCATGCAGCTAATGCCTCTTTACGTCGTATCCCCTTATCCTTTTCTACTACCCCATACCTACCATCTGTAAGATAAGTAATCGTTACATTTGTTTTCATATCAAGGTATCTAAGGATTGAACCTCCACAGCCAACTACCTCATCATCATGATGTGGAGCCATAACCAGCATCCTCTCTGTAGGTAATACTCCTGTCAGGCTTGTTTTAAAGCTATTGTTTTGCTCAAGTATATTAATAAGTGATAACCTATCCATGATTCTCATTTCCCCTTGCTCTTATATAAAAGAGATATTCTTCTAAATCCTTAATTTCCTCCAGCATGAGCATGTAAAGATATTTAATGCAGGGATCTTTGTGCTTGAAATAGAACTTTCTGTTGGATTCCAGCACCTCTTCCCTGAATGTTGATCTAAAATGGGCCAAATGATAATTACAGGCTGTCTTTGAATATACAAATTTTCTGTTTTCAAGGAACAACCTGTATCCCAGTTCCAAATCCTCACACCCCCACTCAGTACCAAAGGATTCGTCAAATAATCCAACTTCCGTCAATAAGCTTCTAGGGCAGGATACATTCCCACCGGTAAATGATAACCACTGCAGTTCTTTGATTCCTTTTTTGAAAGTCATCTGGACAATCTTCTCGAAGGCTGTTATTTTCTTTTGGGCATAGACCTTATCCATATTTATCATATCGTCTTTTGACAGAAGGTATTTTTTTATAAAATCCATATTGAATCCATCAGTTTGTATTTTGGGATAAACCTCACCAGTAGTAGGGTTTTTAAAAAATTTCAGATAAGGCAGATTATATATCATTCCATGAACAATCCCTGGTTCTTCCAAGGCTTCGTGTTCCCTGATATGAGAACAAATAAATTCACTCGGAACAACAAGGTCATCATCGCAAAATATTATCAGTTCACCAGCAGCCTCCATAACACCTTTATTTCTTGAATGTGCCCGGCCTTTATTTTTCTGATATATATAATGAAGGGAAAAGTTACTCTTAAAGTTACTTACCAATTCCCTTGTACCATCTGAAGAACCATCATCAATAACAATTATTTCAAATAAAGAACTATCTATATCTTGATAATTAAAAGATGTCAATCCCAATTCCAGTCTTTCTTTTTTATTATGTGTTGGCATCACAACACTTACCTTTACTTTACTCAATTGTCTACCCCCTACCTATGAAAGCCTTTCCAAACCACGGATTAGTTCCTGTAAATAACCAAGGCCTTTTCTTTCCAGGCTAATTATTTTTTTGATTCTTTCTTTTATGCGCAATCCCAGCTCTTTATCCATTGTAGAGCTGAGCTTAAAAACAAGGTTGCCCACCATTTTCCAGCACTCTTCAAGTTCAGCATAGAGATTCAGACAAGAATTGGTGTCCAATAGCTCCCACTTTGATTTTAATTCGTTTAAATAACTGCACATGCTTCTCCTCGTCGCAGTTGTACCACTGGCTCTGTTAAGCTGATAACAAATGTTATATATCTTCTTTTTATCATTATAAAGTGGCAGATCATCCATAAAACATTCCATACCCTGTATTCCATAATATCCATCTTTATCCGAACGCTTCTGCATCATATCTACCACTCTGCTAAGTCCTGCTGAAACTACTTCTGCTTCAGTACCCACATATCCTATAAATTTATTATTCTTGTAATAGATTCTAACTTTTCCTCTGTCTTTAATTGATTTTAGAAACTGATCTTTTGAAACACATCTTGTTTCATAATCATACAAATTTACACTATCATCATAGATTCCTGTAATATTAACCAAACTCCAGTAATGAGCCGTTTCAAAGTAAGTGGAATAATTCAAATAATACTGATCAACCCATACAAGAACCGGATTTTTAGTTTTTAATATGAATTTCATCTTATTTAGACATTCATTTTCACTACTAAAGACTTCACTTATAAGGTGCATATCCAATCGTTCCTGCAAACAATTAAAAAGCTCGTCAAAGCTGCCATTCCTCCCATGTATTACCTCTTTTGACGGGAGTTCTTTCATAGAATAGTAAAAACCCATAAAGCCAATAATTCCACCAAGCCAGTTTTCAGTACAATAGAATCCATAATAATTCAAGAATTCCTTTAGGTTCGCCAGAAAACAAAAATAGCCTTTTACATTTTTTGAATTAACCAAATCCTTGTCCATCTTATCCATTCACCCGTCCATATGCCACTGTTTTTATTTTTGTAAATTCCTTCAGCCCCACATCCTCTAAGGCATCCTTATATTGCTTCCAGTCAGAATCTTTAGATGCATTCATGTCTCCCATTGCAAACATCATGAAGTAATCATTGATAGTTGACATCAACAAAGGAATAAGCTGGGTCAACCTGCTTTTTTCTTCGGTAGTAAACCTGTACTCAGGAGGCTTGATATAGTAATAACCAGGTTTACCTATAAAGTTATTCTCCATCTCTTTAAATACAGGATTATAAACCTCATTATAATGGGGATGGATTGACATAAAAGCACTGGCAAATCCACCGGCCATGCCCTTGGCATATACCCCGAGCTTCTCTCCCATGGGATTCTTAGATGACTGCATATGATCCATAAACATCCATTTTCCGTCCTGAATTTTCGCCGTCTTTCCTTTTTCTCCAAAGGTATGGAAAGAAAGTCCTTCTTCGGTACATGCCCAGTTAATATAAGCCAATACCCTCTCGATTTTATTATCAGAAAGCTTTACATTGATGGCTGGCCCCTCAGGATAATGGAACGGCTCCCTTTTATAGAAGGTTTTGTCAGAAAATGCACTGGGCATTTCTTTTGACCAGGTCCAATCTGCATCTGGATATACATCTTTGGTAAATTTATTATGCTCTATTGCCTTATCCGGGTATCCCCACATTAAAAATCCATTTCCCTGTTTCCTGAATTCCATGATTTCATCCTCAAAACCGGTAGCAAATTCATCCCAGAATAGGCCTTCCTTGATAAATTTACTTACTGTTATGATGGCCTCCCGTGATATTTCTTCGGTAAAAGCGAAGGGATGAAATTTATTGGTTAACGGATCAACATAGGAAAATTCTCTTGGGAGCAAATCAAGTAATCCATACATCTGAAATATTAACCCAAAAGCAAAAAGCGGATTAAGGGGTGTGGGGTCATGCAATAATATGGGAACCTTCCCTTCCTTTTGTTTTAGAATCCTGCATACATTTAAAACTTCTTCTGGATTCCTTGGAAAATCAAGCCTGTGTTTATCAAATATATCCTTCCTGTACATCCATACAGTGCGTACATCCTGAGCTCTTCGTCCCGGTAAATGATATACCTTTCCGTCAGTAAATCTAATCTGTCTATATACATCCTTCCACTCTTCCTTTGTAAAAAGCATCAAATAATCCGGAAGTCTTCTTTGTAGAGCTTCCATGTCAAATCCCCGGAGATATCCATTATGCACCAATTCATCAAGACCATAGTCAGGTCTCATATTTTCAACAAAATCCGGAGGATTCCCCTCTTCAAAGAGCCTTAAAACAGTGGTTTTAAAATCCTTTGTTGGTATCTGAATTACATTGAGTTCCATATTAAATTTTTTTCTAAGTAAATCATTTCGAATATCCTCTTTATTGGGGATATCAATATAACAACACCTGACCATGGTTATGGATAAAAAGTCCGAGTAACTGCTGTTCAAAGTAATTACCTCCGTTTACATTTTATTTTTGGCAGGCACAAAAGCCTAATGCCAATATTTCTCTAAGTGTCTGTTTAAGATTCTTATTTCCATTTCATATAGCTCATCTATCAAGCTTTTAATTTTGTCTGCCACTTCTAAATCATATGTTTGGTTATACCTTATACATAAATTTCTCATAACTGAGGTTAGTTTTTTCATTCTCTGAAATCCATCCACATCAAAATCTATGTTGAATTCCTCCTTAAGCTTTATAAACCTCAAAAGCATTAGTTCCTTATGTTCATAAAGAAGGTGGAATTGCCTGTAATCAAATTCCCTGCCTTTATTTAGGTCAATATGATCTTTTAATATGTTATAAACAGAAATACCCCATGTTCCTTTTTGTATAGTAGTAAAGAAACAGTTATCCAGCGAGGAATTTCTTGAATTAATAAAGTTGTCAAGCTGCTTGTTTATAAGTTCCATATCAATCCTGTTAACATAGCTTGGGTCCACATTATCCTTGTATCTTATTAGAATAATTATGAAGTCCTTATCCTTTTTTGTCCAATTTTCCTTTGGACTGTTTGCCAGTTCCCTAGTAGCCTTTGAAAAAAATGCATTTGAAAGACTATCAAAGCTTACATCAATAATTGAAAGATAATCCGTCATATTTGAATAATTCATTATTTTAAACACCTTTTTGGTCAAGTTATATCCAAAAACAAATTGTGAATGCCAAATTCGTTTGCAGTTATAGAATCTTGTACCTGGAACCTCAGATTCAGCCGCATATACAATGACATAATTTCCTTTATTAAGCCAAAATATAATATTGTCAACAAAATTTTCTCTCTCAATAATATAATTCTGGGAGGAAAGATTTGTGGTGCAAAGCAATGATTGATCTGCATAATTAAAATCCTCGTTGGGATAAAAACCTATTTTACTTGGTAGAGGCTTCTGATATAATTGAATAAAATTGTTATATAGCCAGCTATGATTATGATTATGTGCCAATGTAATTGACGATATTATTGAAAGTGGCAAATAAGCATTTAGTGGTGGTGGAAAAAAAAGGGGTAATTCAATTGAAACGGAAGTATTTTTCTTCCCAGTTACAGATCCTTTGAGCATATATTTTCAACCTCTTTCTACTGGTTATATTTTAACGATTCCTATATATCTTTTTCTATAAATTGTATCAACAATATACGCCAAAAGTAACACACATATTTCGACAGATCAATCATTGTTTTTTTTACAATGTAGTTGTTTTTTTAATATCTTTGTCATTTTACGTATTCAAAACTACCTCGAAACCCGGATATTTGGCTTTGGCTAGATGTGGATTTGTAACACTTAAAATAGGATTATAAAAATGAAGTGTTACAAACCACTAGTGGTCTGTAAAGTTTTAAATAAGAATTATGTAAAAGAAACTTTACAAACAACTAGCTATCTAATCAAATGTAAGGTGCTCTAATAAAATGTGTGCTGATATAATGTTGAGAACAATATATATATTCAAATTGCAGTAAATATAAGGTTTTTAAACTCTTAATCATAGTTATTGTAGTATAAAAAAAGAAGTGAATGTTGACCAAGTAAAGCAAAGCAAATATAATTTAAACATGCAAACAAGGTGACGTCAGATTTGTAATTATTATCAAAGGATGTTTTAAAAAGGAGTGGAAAGATTGAGTGATGTAACTCTAACATCAAAAGAAAGAAAGAATTCCAACAATGTTTTTTTAATAAATAGTATACATAAACTCTGGAAAGATATAATGAGAACAAAGCATTTACAGTTATTGGCATTAGCTGGTTTCATTTATTATATAATATTTCATTATATACCCATGTATGGAGTAATTATTGCTTTTAAGGATTACAGAATTCAAGACGGTATAATGGGAAGTGACTGGGTTGGACTGGAACATTTTATCAGGTTCTTCAATCATCCCAATTTTTGGAGATTGGTCAGGAACACAATATTACTAAACTTTTTAAATTTAATCTTTGTTTTTCCAATACCTATTATATTTGCTCTATTTCTAAATGAGATTAGAAATATATACTATAAAAAATTTGTTCAGACAGTGAGTTATCTTCCTCACTTTATATCTTTACCTGCAATTATAGGAATGTTGGTTATGTTTCTTTCTCCTACAGATGGAGTAATCAATATGACACTGAAAAATGTATTTGGAATTGAACCAATTTACTTTATGGTACTGGAAGGATGGTTCAGGCCTTTATATATTTTAAGTGAAATCTGGACAGGTGTAGGTTGGGGGGCAATTATTTACATTGCAGCACTATCGAATGTAGGACAGGAATTATATGAAGCAGCAACAATTGATGGTGCAACAAGATTGCAAATGATATGGCATGTGTCTCTTCCATCTATTCAGCCTACAATAATAATTATGCTTTTACTAAGTATTGGTAAAATGATGTCATTAGGAGCAGAGAAGGTGCTGCTGATGCAGACTCCTCTTACATATGAGACTTCAGATGTTATAAGTACATTTGTATACCGAAGGGGTTTGCAATATGCCGAATACAGCTTTACCACAGCAGTGACGGTTTTTAATTCAATTATAAATATAATTCTGTTAACATTTGCAAATAGTATTACCCGCAAAGTAACTGAAAACAGTTTATGGTAGGAGGTGTATTTACTAATTATGGTTAAAGATAATTCAATGTCTGCAAAAGTATTGGATATTATTGTACATATTTCAATGATCGTAGTTCTGGTTACTACCCTGTACCCTGTTCTTCATGTTTTTGCATCATCCTTTAGCAGTGCAAGTGCAAATGACAGAGGGATAGTTAGTATATTTCCAAAGGAGTTTACAATTGAGGCATATAAAATGATATGGGAAGCTAAACTTGTACCCATGGCCTTTAAAAACTCTGTAGTGTATACTGTGGTAGGTACATTTGTAAATTTGCTTTTGACAGGCTCTTTTGCATATGCCCTGTCAAGAAAGCAGATGGCTCTAAAAAAGTTTTATACATTCATGATATTATTATCAATGTATTTTTCAGGAGGATTAATACCTACTTTTCTTCTTGTAAGAAATATAGGACTGTATAATAATATGTGGGCATTAATTTTACCTGCGGCAATAAATACAACAAATTTGATAATTATGAGGTCATTTTTTCAAAGTATTCCAGCTGAACTGGAAGAATCAGCATATCTTGATGGAGCCAATGACTTTACAATATTTTTTAGAATAGTCTTGCCTTTATCAAAAGCTGCAATTTTTACCATAGGGCTTTATTACGCAGTCTCTCACTGGAATTCATGGTTTTCTGCAATGATTTATTTTAAGGATACTGATAAATATCCACTGCAGATGATATTGAGACAAATAGTTATAATGGCGTCTTCGATTGAAGAAGCAGTACGTTCCGGAGAAGTAGCTTTAATTAGTGAAATAGGTGTAGTTAATTTGACGGCAGTGAAGTATGCCACATTATTTGTATCAATTTTTCCAATGATGTTGATATATCCATTTATACAAAGATATTTTATTAAAGGTGTTATGATTGGCTCTTTAAAGGGCTGAAAATAAAAAAACAAATTTAAGGAGGAATTACCGTGTCAAGAAGAATTATTGCCGCTTTTTTGGCATCCATGATGCTGGCACTTGCATTAAGTGGATGTGCAGGCAAAACAGAAGTAAAACAGGAGGAGAACAGTTCAAGTAATGCTCCTGCGCAGGAAGTAAAGGCAGAAGGAGATAAGAAGTATGAAAAGGAAATAGTTATCTCAGAAGCAAAAAGAACTGCTGAAACTGTTAATATTGAAGACGACCTGAGGGCAAAAATGTTGAAGGAAAAGTTCAATCTGGTTTTAGAAAGAACAGAAATTCCAAGTGCTGACTATATAGTTAAAATGTCAATGCTTTTTGCATCAGGAGAAGCACCGGAATTATTAGAATTAAGGCCTGAATGGAATTTGAATGCATGGATAGAAGCAGGATATATTAAGGGATTTTCAGTAGATGAGTTAAAGAGTAAATTCCCAAATTATCTGAATCTTTATTCAGATGAAGAGTGGAAGGATGTATATGGAAATATAAAATACACTGATGGCAAAGTCTA
>CAYYEC010000180.1:0-7818 GCA_964470745.1 uncultured Eubacteriales bacterium
TGGTAGAAGGAGATACAGAGCAGTTAACGGCAACAATAGCACCAGCAGATGCAACAAATCAAGAAGTTACATGGACAAGCAGTGATGAAAGTGTAGCAATGGTAAATGCAAGCGGTCTGGTAACAGCAGTAGGGGAAGGAAGTGCAACAATAACAGCAGCAAGTGCTGAAGATACATCAATATATGAGGAATGTGCAGTAACAGTTAGCCAGGCTACAGTAGCAGTAACAGGGATAACGCTGAATAAGACATCGGCAAGCATGGTAGAAGGAGATACAGAGCAGTTAACGGCAACAATAGCACCAGCAGATGCAACGAATCAAGAAGTTACATGGACAAGCAGTAATGAAAGTGTAGCAATGGTAAGTACAAGCGGACTGGTAACAGCAGTAAGAGAAGGAAACACAACCATAACAGTAACAAGTGCAGTTTATATGGCAGTATATGCTGAATGTAAACTGACAGTACTACCCTTGGTTATTGATACTAAACCAAGTTCGAATAATAAACATAGCTCGCCAAATGTTACTGTGAAATCTGAGACTCAATTAGTGATAACACCAGTGAAGAATACTGATGGCAATGTACAGATTAAAATGGACCCAGTAATAGATAAGTTAAGTGAGAAAGCAGTAATATCTATTAGCAAAGAAGTTCTCAGTAATGCACTTTCACTGGCAGAGAAAGATAATAATGCTCAAAAAAAGGTAGTTATTGAAAGTTCAAAGATTGAAGGAGTAACTTCTTATAATATAAATTTACCTGCCGAGTCTATTTCTTCTACATTAGCGGACACTATCATAGAAATTAAAACTGATGTAGGTAATCTAATTGTTCCGAATAATATGTTCATATCCAAAGATGTGGAAGGGGCAGAATCTATTGATTTTAAAATAACAAGGATTGATCATTCAACTATTGATGAAGATTTAGAAAGTAAAATAGCTCAAAAACCTATAATTGACTTATCCGCAGAAGTTGATGGAAAGCCTATATCGTGGAATAATCCCATTGCTCCGGTTACAGTATCGATTGATTATAAGCCAACAAATGAAGAATTAATGAATCCTGAGCATATTGTTGTATGGTATATTGATAGTAATGGTGAAATAAACGCAGTACCAAATGGTAAATATGATTCTACTACAGGAAAAGTTACGTTTACGACTACTCATTTTAGTTATTATACAGTAGCTTATGTTAAAAAGATGTTTGAAGACATAGCAAATTTCCCATGGGCTAAGAAACAAATAGAAGTATTGGCGTCAAAGGGAGTTATAAATGGAACTACTGAAACAGAATATATGCCAGCAGAGAATATTAAAAGAGCTGACTTTATTCTGTTACTTGTTAAGACGCTTGGATTGACAGCAGAAATAGATTCGAATTTTAGTGACCTTAATAGCCAAGATTACTACTATAAAGCAGTTGGAATAGCAAAGAAACTTGGTATAACCAATGGAATTGGAAATAATCAATTTAATCCTAATGCATCAATTACTCGAGAAGATATGATGGTATTTGTTACAAGAGCCATGAAGTATGCTAATAAACTTTCTACAGGGGGCAAAAAATCTGATCTTGATGAATTTAAAGATGCTAAAGAAATATCATCGTATGCTATTGATAGTATTGCTATGTTAGTGAGCGAGGAAATTATTAAAGGAAATGATATGCTGATTAATCCGAAAAAAAATACTACAAGGGCTGAGATAGCAGTGTTACTTTACAGACTATATAATAGATAGAAAAACAAGCTAGAAGATAAATCTGCTGATATCTTAAGGATGCGTAAATAATCTTTGATATTGCTAATAGTTTGATAGCTTGAAAAAGGAGAGTATCGATTGATAAAAATGTTACACTTCTCTTTTATTAATTAAATAAATAGCTGGTAAATAATTTGGGACCATGGGGCCGGGGGTTCAAGTCCTCTCACCCCACCAGAAAGATCCTCAATAGATTATAGAGTCTATTGAGGATCTTTTGTTGTAAAAAACTATAATTTATTATCAGCAAATGGGAATTTATGAAATAAGTCACGGACTTAAAGCCATAGAATATTTTTATTAATAAGATTTATTGCTAATTTAGGACTGTAATATACTATTTGGTGTTATTATAGTAGATTTACAAAGAACTAAGGAGCGGTAAATATGGAAATGAGCACTTCTTAAAAAGATTCTAAAGTTTCTTCAGATATTTGGAATAAGGTTTTAAATGTTATAAAAACTAAAATGGAAGAGGTAAGCTTTTTCACATAGATAAAAAGCACCACAAAAAAGGAGACGTTAGTTACGTTGATAACTACGTAAAATTGTGAGTGTTAGTTACGATTAGTACCAGAAGAATGTTAATAAAAAAATAGTATATAAATGACAAATTTTATCGACATAAATCGACATAAATCGACATAAAATTTACAAAGGGTAAAAATAAAGTTAATATTGACAAATTATGTGTGAAAAGATATAATACTAAATAATAAAAATTATCCATAAAAAATGACAAATCCTGAAAGGTATTAATCATAGCTAAATTGCGTTGATACTTAATGATGCTATAGGTTTGGCAATTTTTGTAGCACTAAACAAGGTATGAATGGGCAAAGTTGTGTCTTGAGAGGAGAAAGAATAAGATGAGCAATTGGTTTATATTTTATGTACATACAGGCAGAGAGAAGACTGTTTGCGACTATCTAAATGAGATCCTGGATGACAAAAAATCATTTGCATTTGTTCCTCAAGTCGAGATTATTTTCAAGAATTTAAAACAGACTCGTAAAGAGCTTAAACCTATGTTTCCGGGATATGTTATTACTGAAACAATAATAGATGCAAGAAGTTTTATAAATCAGACATCCCGAAAGGTAAGAAGTTTTAAACACATTATTAATTTACTTGGTAAAGAAAATCCAGATTATATGGCTTTATGTGAAGAAGAGAAAAAATATTTGCTAGAATTTTGTAATGATGATTGCATCATTAGGGAGTCTGTAGGTTTTATAGAAGGAGACAGGATATATGTTGCTTCAGGGCCTTTACAGGGAAGAGAAAGTGTTATCAAAAGGATTGACAGGCACAAAAGACGTGCTGAGATAGAGTTGGAGTTTATGGGAAATTTAAGGCGTGTATATGTGGCGTTAGAGATTGTGGGAAAAATGTAATATAAATAAATCAATGAAATAATTGGTTGCTAAGTGAGGTTTATATAAATGAAACTTCTTGTTCTTAATTTGATTGAAAATATATTCAAATATCAGTTTGTTAGTATGCCTGAAGCCAAAGTACTTGTAGAGGGAGCTTGCTATTGTATAGGTGATTCGAACTCATGCTTAAAGTATATCAGAAAAGGGGATAATCCCATTATTCTTGAAAGAGATATTTATAACTTTGGAATTGCAATTAAAGAGATTATTAAAGCATTAACGGATGAAAGTATTGGTGTCATATCGGATATATCTGAGATTGATTCAATAGCATGCTGTGTTTCATATGCAGGTGAAAAATTTGGAGATGCGGTACTAATAAATGACAATAACTTTGAACAAATTAAAAACTATATAGAAAAGAGTTCCTTAAATTGTGATGTAGGTTTAGAAATAATAAAGGCATCAAGATGTATAATGCCTTCTATTCCTGTTACTGCAGTATTTGATAGGTCATATCAAGGTCAAAAAATTAGTTATGTAATACTAAAAAGTAAATCACATGGGGATTTGACTTGCAATAAATGGGATAAATTGGAACCACAAGGTATAACTCATAAATTTGTGGTTCGTAAGGCGGCAACGTTTCTTAACAAACCAATAGAAAAATTAAAAATTATATCTTGCAATCTTGGAGTACAATCCAGTATTTTTGCACTAAATAATGGGAAACCACTATCCATATCCGAAAAATCGTATGTTTATGATAGTCGAACAACGGATTTGAATTTGTTGAATGATAATGATAAATCGATGTTAGTATCTAAGGCTGAAAGTACTCTGTTAAACTTTAGTCAATTTTCTATAGATGCTAAAATGTATATAGGTAGTTTCGCTGCTCTTATGGGAGGGATAGATGCGATAGTCTTTACAGGAACAGATAATGAAAATACTGAAAGCTTAAGGCATAGTATATTAAGAGAAATGAATTTTTTTGGAATAGATGTTAATTGGGGAAACAATAAATTCTCAAGTGCAGAAACGGTATTGAGTAATCCCGATTCAAAAGTGAAAGTGTTAATGATTACATCAAATGATGAATTAGCAATCGCTAGAGAAGTTTTTAATTATATAAAACCGGTTTATGATAAAGAAATTCACTTATGATCACATTAGACAGAAATTCAGTGAGTAAATGTATTATGTTGAATGAAAGTTGTTTTTTAAGGAAAAATTATACTGAAGAGAGCTATACATATGTTGATTATTTCTTTTTGAAAGCAGAAGGGAATACCTATAAAGCATGTATTAGTTTTTGTAGGAATGGAAATGATTTCAAAAAACAAAATGCTAAGCACTTTCTTCATGACGAAGAAATTAAATATTTTAAATCGCTTGTATATAAACGTAGGATAAATAGTTTTCTATTAGGAAGATATTCTGCTAAAAAATAATTTCTGAGTTAGCTGGTATAGATAATCTAAAAAAAAATTCTTATCAGAAATGGTGTTTTTAATCAACCGATTGTAATTTGTGGTTCGTGTAGTAATATACAGTTAAATTTAACTCATTTTTGTTTCTGTGTTGAATTCATCTGTTCAATATGTTATATTTATTTTGTAAATAAATAAGACAGTTCGTAACCATCCTGTCTCTAAACAAAACTACGGATGATATGCTGTTTAAAAGCGATTTTATTAGACAGTTTACGATGTTTTGATTTATAGAGCCGGCAGGCTCTTTTTTGATGGGTTTTTAAGTGGTCTGTAATATGCATTTTTTAAAGTATGCAGACCACAGACAGAGGAAGTGGATTTGTAACACTTAAAATAGGATTATAAAAATGAAGTGTTACAAACCACTAGAATGGAGTGAAGAAATGAAAAAGATTGGGTTGACTACAACTGTACCCATTGAAGTATTGTTAGCAGCTGGATATACACCGATTGATATAAATAATATTTTTATTACAGATGAAGATTACTTTAAATATATAGATATTGCTGAAAAGGATGGATTTCCTAAAAACACATGTGCCTGGATTAAGGGAATTTATGGTGTTTGTGTCTTGAATGATATAAAGGAAGTAGTTGGTGTTGTTGAGGGGGATTGTTCAAATACAAAAGCACTTTTAGAAGTGCTCAAGTTAAAAGGTATTAAAATTTATCCTTTCTCATTTCCATATAGCCATAGCTTAAATGATATCGAATTAGAAATAAGAAAATTTATGGACATGTTTGGCGTTGAGTGTGAAAAAGTGGAAGAAGTAAGAAAAGAGCTTCAAAAATATAGACAGCTTGCAAAGAGAATTGATGAGCTAACATACATTGACTGTAAAACTACAGGGTTTGAAAATCATTTATTTCAAGTAAGTATGAGTGATTTATTTGGAAATAAGGATGTATGCGAAAAACAGCTTGAAAGTGCTATAGTGGATATCTCAAAAAGGAATAGAGAAAGTTATAAAATTAGACTTGGGTTTATAGGTGTGCCACCGATGACAGGAGACTTATACAAATATGTAGAAAAATTTGATGCTCACTTTGTATACAATGAAGTTCAGAGAGAGTTTTCCTTTCCACGTTCAACTAAGGCTTCAAATATATTTGAACAGTACTATGATTATACATATCCCTACAATATTGAATTTAGGCTTGAAGAAGTAAAAAAGCAAATTTCATTAAGACAAATTGATGCTATTATTCATTATACACAGGCATTTTGTTATAGGGCTATAGAAGATATTGTTATAAAAGAAAACTTAAAATTACCTGTTCTTAGTATTGAGGGGGATAAACAAAACAGTCTGGATTCCAGAACTAAGCTAAGGATAGAAGCATTTTTGGATATGCTTTGTGATGTTAAGGAGATATGGACATGAGAGTACTTGGGATTGATTTAGGCAGTAGGGAAGTAAAAATTGTATTGATGGAAAATGGAAAAATATCAGATAAAATCAAAATTGGTACAATGTCTTTCTATAGGGATTTTTGCAGCTATAGTGATAGGATAATCGTTGATATTGGAAGACTAGGTATAGATAACTTTGATATTGGTGTTTCTACCGGATATGGCAGGAATAATACTGATTTAAGTAGATTTAGTCCAATTAACGAAGTCAAGGCGCATGCTTATGGGGCTATTTATCAGACAGGACTAAAAAACTTTGTACTTCTTGATATTGGAGGTCAGGATGTTAAGATAGCTAGGATTCAAAATTCCTTGTTAACAGACATGGAATTAAATGATAAGTGTGCGGCATCCTGTGGTCGATATCTGGAGAATATGGCTAATGTACTTGAGATTTCGCTGGAAGAAATGACTGGATTTACAGAAGACCCTGCTGAGCTTAATTCCACCTGTGCAGTATTTTCTGAATCAGAGTTGATAGGTAGAATAGCTGAAGGTGTAGAATTTCCAAGACTATGTGCGGGAGTAAATTATTCACTATATAAAAAGCTGCAGCCCATGCTTGTGAAGTTTAAGGGCAGAAAGCTGGTTTTATCAGGAGGAGTTGCCAGGGGAAAAGCTATAAAACATTTTCTTGAAAATGATTATGATGAGATAGAGTGTGTTGAAGACCCACAGTTTAATGGTGCAATAGGGTGCTGTTACTATGGGAAGTTTATGAATGAGAAGGAGAGAATTATTTAATGTATATAATTAAAGTTGAAGACCATTTTGATGGTGCTCATTTTTTGGCAGGTTATGAAGGGAAATGTTCCAATATTCATGGTCATTGCTGGAGAGTAGAAGTTGAAGTGCAGACAGAACAATTAATTGATGAAGGACAGCGAAGAGGAATGGTAACGGATTTTGCTGATGCTAAAAGGGACTTAAAACAAATTGTAGATTACTTTGACCATGCTTTAATTATTGAAGAGGGAAGCATGAAAAATAGAACTTTAAATTGCCTTATAGAAGATGGCTATAAAGTTGTCAGCGTTTCATTTCGTACAACAGCCGAAAATTTTGCATGTTATTTTTATGAAAGTATGAAGGAAAAGGGCTACGATGTAAAACGAGTAAAAGTGTTTGAAACTGTAACTAATTGTGCTATTTATGAAAAATAAGGGGTTAAAATAATGTATAAAGTAGTGGAGAAGTTTATAAGTATAAATGGTGAAGGAAATAGGGCGGGACAACTGGCTGTATTTATAAGATTTGCAGGATGTAATTTAAGATGCAGCTATTGTGACACTATGTGGGCAAATGAAGATAGTGCCCCATATGACTTAATGACTAAAGAAGATATTTATAGCTACATTAAATCAGTAGGAGTTACGAATGTTACGCTAACAGGAGGGGAGCCATTAATACAGGAAGGAATACATGAACTTATAACATATTTAGTACTGGATAATTCTCTTAGAGTGGAGATAGAAACTAATGGAAGTATTGATATAAAGCGTTTTTTGAATATTGATTCAAATCCTCCGGTTTTTACAATTGATTATAAATTAGCAGTAAGTAACATGGAATCTGAAATGAAGCTTTGTAACTATACTTACTTAAAAAAAGAGGATAGTGTTAAATTTGTAGTAGGTAGTTTAGAAGAGCTTCAAAAGGCAAAGGAAATTATCGCTGACTATATGTTAAAGGACAAATGTAATATACAAATTAGCCCTGTATTTGGGAAAATAGACATGAATACTATAGTAGAGTTTATG
>CAYYEC010000181.1:0-7794 GCA_964470745.1 uncultured Eubacteriales bacterium
CTTGAAAGTACCGGGAGAGTAAAAATAATATATGTAATTCCTGACTTTCAGAATCCAACAGGAAGGACATGGAGCCTTGAAAGAAGAGAAAAACTCGTAAAAATAGCAATGAAACACCGGGTTATGGTTATTGAAGATAACCCCTATGGAGAGCTTAGGTTTGAAGGTGAATTTCTGCCTTCTGTGAAGTCTTTTGACCAAATAGGCTGTGTACTTTGCTTAGGAACCTTTTCTAAAATATTTTGTCCGGGATACAGAATAGGATGGGTTGCCGGAGATAAAAGGGCAATTGAAAAATATGTACTTGTTAAGCAGGGCGCTGATTTACAATGCAATACAATTGCACAAATGGAAATAGCCAAGTACCTTGAATTATATGAAATAGATGACCATATTGATAAAATACGTCAGGTATATAAGAGGCGCAGAGATTTGACTGTTAAAACTATGGAGGAGGAATTTCCAGAAGGAGTAATTTTTACAAGACCCCAGGGGGGACTGTTTGCATGGGTTGAACTTCCTTTAAATGTCAATGCGAGGAATGTTTTGGGAAAAAGTCTTGAAAAAAATGTTGCTTTTATTCCAGGTGGTTCGTTCTTTCCAAATGGAGGTAATGAGAATACTTTCAGAATTAACTTTTCGAATATGCCAGAGGACAGGATTGTAGAAGGACTCAAGCGTTTGGCAGGAGTTCTGCGTGAGTTTGTATAAAAAAAGGATTTTTTATGAGCCTCATAGGAAGGAAATAAGCATTTTACGCAGAATATATATAGTAGATTGGAGGTGCTATAATGAGTGAAAAGTTCACAGAGATACAATACCTGGAAGCACGTAAGAAATTTTTATATAAGATGAGAAAAGAACTAAATTGGACAACAGAAGAAACAGCAAAGAAACTAAAAGTTATGGAAATAGAGTATATAAACTTTGAAAATGGAGTAACAAAAGATTTAACAGAATACGAGTGGGAAGATATACAATATTTTTTAACCAGTCACAAAAATAGATTAGAGGGAAAATAAAGTATCCTTAAAGTTATGGAATTAGGGTGTAAAAATCAGAAAGTAAAGTATCAAATAATAAAGGAGCTATTATGCATAAATATAGCTTTTTGGAAAATTTATTATTTCCAGCTACTTATTTAAACAAAAAAAAGCTTAGATGCAAACTGAAAGGAAAGGCTGTTCTTATAACTGGTGCGAGCTCTGGAATAGGAGAAAAACTAGCATACCTGCTGGCTGATATAAATATTCATTTGATTTTAGTCGCTAGAACAGAGGAAAAGCTATTAAATATGAAAAGTGAAATAGAAAATAAGGCTGCCAAAGTAAGTATTTTTCGGGCAGACCTTAGAAATAAGGATGAGATGGATGGACTGCTAGCTTTTATTCATCAATTGCCCGATGGTTTGGATTTAATAATAAGTAACGCGGGCAAGTCAATCAGGCGGTCAATTGATAATTCACTAGACAGATATCACGATTTTACTCGGACTATGGCTATAAATTATTTTGCCCCCGTTCAATTATTATTATCAACCATTCCTCTACTTAAAAAAAATCAAGGACAGATTGTCAACATATCTACAGTAAACGCTTTGTTGATACCAATACCATATTGGGCTGCTTATCAAGCGTCCAAGTCGGCATTTGATACATGGTTTCGATCAGCAGCACCTGAGCTTAATGCTATGGGTATTTCCACCACTTCCATATATCTTCCTCTGGTAAAAACACCTATGATTTTGCCAACGCCAGCATATCAGGAACTCCCTGCCATGTGCCCGGATCACGTTGCGAAAATTATTTGTAAGTCAATGTATACACAAAGGAAAAAATATATGCCGTGGTGGTTGATTTTTGCGCAGCTTGCATCAGTAGTATTCAGAGGGATATGGGAATTGTTAACTCCGCCTATTTTAAGAAAAAGGGGGAAGTAATATTGAAAGTATTTAAAATCATATATGCTTTATATAAAATCAAATTACTTTCTCCATTAGGATTGTATAGACTGATTTCCGCAATATATAAATATGGAATAAATCTAATGTCCTTGCTGCTCTTTGCAGAAAGGACATATGGTAATAATATAGCATTAGTATATGAGAATGAGACAATAAGCTATAAACAATTATTATCACAATCAGAAAAGCTTTCAAATGTTTTGAAAAAAAACTATCAGTTTAAAAGCGGTCAGAAGATAGGATTTTTGTGTAAAAATCATGCTTCTTTAGTTAAATCTATTTTTGCTGTTTCACTATTGGGAGCGGATATATACTTGCTCAATGCTGAAATGAGCAAGAGTCAACTTAATAGCATATTGGATCATTATGATTTTAGTTTTCTTGTATATGATTTTGAATTAAGCTCCTTGATTGAGCAGTCAAACTATACTAAACAAAAAATTTTGAGTTATCATGATAATTTACCGGCCATAAATAACTTACTTAATACAAGTGTTGATGAAGAACCAATGGTGCAGAGAACTTCATTGAGCAAAATTGTTATATTGACAGGCGGTACGACAGGAAACTTCAAATTAGCTGCCCATAAACCGTCCATATTTAATTTTTTAAATCCGTTTTTGACTTTATTTACCAGACTAAATCTTATAAATTATAATACAGCTTATATTGCTACACCTATTTATCACGGCTATGGTGTAGCTGTATTATTCTTATTCATCTCTTTAGGGAAAAAGATAGTTATAAATAATGGGTTTGATGCAAAGAAAGCCTGTAATCTGATTCGAAAACACAATGTAGAAATAGTAACGGTAGTACCATTGATGATATATAAAATGTTAAAGAATAATGCTCAAGATTTAAAATCTCTTTCCTGTATAGCTTCAGGTGGTGCAGAGCTCAATCCCAAACTTGTAGATGAGGTCTTTAATAAATTGGGGGATGTATTGTACAATCTGTATGGTACTTCGGAAGCCGGTTTAAATATGATAGCGACACCGCAGGACTTGAAATATTCGGCTAATACAATTGGAAGAAAAATAAATGGTGTCAAAATAAAAATATTGGATGATAATAAAAATGAGGTTCAAACTGGTAAGATAGGTCAATTTTGCGTCAAAAACAGATGGTCAATGAAAAATGGTAATAAATCCTGGATAGAAATGGGTGATTTAGGTTATAGAGATAATAAAGGATATTATTTCTTGCGTGGAAGAGTGGATGACATGGTTGTTTCAGCTGGTGAAAATGTTTATCCGATTGAAATTGAACAGGTACTAAGAGATCACCCTCAAATAGAAGATGCAGCAGCTATAGGGATTAGTGATGAAAATTTCGGGCAAAGGTTAAAAGTATTTGTGCTTCCGGTAAAAAATGCCCATATTACAAAAGAGGAGCTTTTTGAGTGGTTACGCCCTAGAGCTGCAAGATTTCAGATACCAAAAGACATAATTCTTGTTGATAATATGCCTTATACCCCTTTGGGTAAGCTTGATAAAAAACAACTGAAATAAAGGTATGCCACCTCATTCAAAAGTTATAAAACTACTTTAGAGAATGGTTTTGCACTTATCCTTTATACTTCTATACTTTTTTAACTTAATAAGTGCGAAATCATATACCTAATATAACGCGTAAATGATATAATAAATCCTTGTTCCTATATTAAATATATCAGGTTAGTTTCTTTTGTGTAACTATATGACAAAAATGTAACTACTTTAAATTAGGGTGCTAATTATGATAAAATAGAAATCAAAATTTATGAAAGAGAGGAACTTTATATGAATTTTGAATGTTACATACCATCAAAAATTTTATTTGGCCCTGGTAAACTTAACGAGCTTTCAAAAATTAAGTTACCTGGCGGAAAGGCATTAATTGTAATTTCTAGTGGAACATCCATGAGAAAATATGGTTATCTGGACAGAGTAATTTCATTATTAAAAGATAATAATGTTGAAAGCGTAGTATTTGATAAAATTCTTCCTAATCCAATTAAGAAACATGTAATGGAGGGAGCAGAACTTGCTAAGACTGAAAAATGCGATTTTGTAATTGGGCTTGGTGGGGGAAGTAGTATTGATTCAGCAAAAAGTATTGCAGTGATGGTTAATAATCCTGGAGATTATTGGGATTACATTAATGGGGGATCAGGCAAGGGAAAGCCAGTAGAAAATGGTGCATTACCAATAGTTGCAATAACTACAACTGCTGGAACTGGAACAGAAGCAGACCCTTGGACTGTAATAACAAAAGAAGATTCCAGTGAAAAAATAGGATTTGGAACTACCGATACATTCCCGACACTTTCTATAGTTGATCCGGAATTAATGTTATCAGTTCCACCAAAACTAACAGCTTATCAGGGATTTGATGCTCTTTTCCATGCGACAGAGGGATATATTGCCAATGTTGCAAATCCTATAAGTGATATTTTTGCATTAAAGAGTATAGAATTGTTATTCAAGTACTTGCCTATAGTGGTTAGTGATGGGAACAATATTGAGGCAAGAACACAGGTAGCCTTAGCCAATACTCTTTCTGGGCTTGTTGAATCTACATCCAGCTGTACTTCAGAACATTCCCTTGAACATGCACTAAGTGCTTGTCACCCTGATTTACCCCACGGCGCAGGGCTTATTATGTTGTCTGAAGCTTACTATACGTTTTTTGCTGACAAAATACCTGATAGAATTGCTAATATGGCAAGGATTGTAGGTGGAAATGCTGATGAATTATCAGAAAAGGAAAGAGCTATGTCTTTTATAACTGCATTAATTAATTTGCAGAAAAGCTGTGGTGTTGACAACTTAAAAATGTCTGACTTTGCGATAAGTAAAGATGAGATTTCCCAATTAGCCGAGAATGCCAGATATACCATGGGAGGGCTTTTTCAAGTGGATAGATATAAGCTTTCTTATGAAGAAACAGTTGAGATTCTAGAAAAGGCGTATAAATAATGCAGTTTATTTGATATTTTAAGCAGCACATGAGGAAATATTCTTTGTGTGCTTTTTTATAGAAAAAAGTTTCCAAAAAGCTTCTTATATATCGAAGTTTTTCCATACTATACTTACCATGTTTTTCATTTCTAGTGGTTATTTGCGATGGACTTAGAAAATAGGAGGTGCATCTCCGGCTTTTCCTTGTATGTCATTATAAAGACTAACATATAGCTGACCTTGGTTATCTAGCTCAGCAAGAAAAATATCTTCTATATGAGAGGCTCTAGCTTTTTTTATCTCATTATTAAGCCAATTTATATCCAGATTTGCATATTTTAGATTTCTATATTGTATTTCACCATCAATAATTAAAGGGAGTGCCAAACCTTCATATTTTGTATCTATTTTTAAGTCCTTTGGTTTAATTACCCTTTCCTGGGATTTGGCTATTACTGAAAGTTGACCGTCTGGCTCAATTATTGCAAACTCTACATCAAATACTTTAGAAATGTTTTTTAGTCTTAATTGTGAAAGTAAAAATGATACGTTTATATTATTTTTTCGTAATTCAAATTTATCAATTTTTCCGTTTGCTATAACTACACTTGGTTTTTGATCAGCATTGTAGAATTTCTTACTTAATGATAGCTTACCAAGTAAAACCAGACACAGTGATATAACCAATACACCTTCCGTAGCTTTTGACGGAATCTTATATACCAATGGTTCAGCTGCTACATTAGATAGTAATAGTATTCCGGCTAAGTCATATGAAGTGGTTTGTGCAATAGATTTTCTGCCCAGAATTCTTATTCCAAGCCATATTACAAGAAACATAAAGATGCATCTCACAGCATATATAATGATTTCCATACTCAGCCTCCTTAGGGTTCGGGTATGATTTTTTTAAAATTTTTCCAGTATCCTGCAATTTGAATTACTATTTCATAAGCTTTATAAGAATCTCGAATTTCAATTGCACCCCTTAAGTTTTCTATGGCATCACTCATATCTAAAAAGTTCTGCTCAGCATTGTTTAATGCTATTACATACTTGCCGTTTTTCCAAATTTTACTAAATTTATTAAATGATTTTTCTGCTTCAATCCAATTACCATGTTTAATCATCTGAGCCATTTCTAAGATAATATTTTCAATTCTATTTTCTCTATCTAAAATATGATTTTGAGAAATAAAAAATGTGGCAAGTAAGATAAAAACTATTACTGCAAGTCCTAAAGTAATTGTCTTATTATTCAAGGTTAATCCACCTTCCATAGTATATATAAATATATATTTATACCAAAAAACTTAAAGTGAATATTTATAGCTAAATGAAAAATTAATCCACATTTATCAAATGAGTAATCTTACTAGTGATTTGTAAAGCCTCTTTTTCATGGTTTTATTTAAAGCTTTACAAATCCACTTCCTCTATTTATGGTCTGCTTACCATGAACAATAAGCTTTACAAACTACTTGTGTGTATTTTTATCTATTTTTCGGAATTTATACGCTTTTGAAAATATTCGACAATAATACGCTATGAAATTTTATACAGGCTTATTCAACTGAAGAGATGGAATACTAAAAATATTCAAATTATATATGCTCAATTATATTTTTTGAAAAGAAAGAACAGCATTAATGAAAGGGATGGACAAGATATGGAGGAAAAGAAAGCTTATGATAGAATCAATGAACTCCTTGCGGATACAGATTATCCTATACGTATAACAAGTATAGCAGATATAGATGACTTCTTACTTAATGATGATAATAGAAGACTTGGACAATATCAAACTATTGGCAGGATATATGATGATTTAAGAAAAAAACCTGAGATTGATAGATATAAGGATGTATCTATTCCAAAAGAAGCAGAACAGACAAAAAACGCTAATATTATATAATGTATGAATGAAGTTTTAAGAAATTAATATAAATACAGAATGGATAGGGAATAATTTCTATTCAATCTGTATTTATAAATTATATATGGCTAGTTGATAGTTTTAAAACAGAGTCTATTGCATTTCTGATCTCTTCATAACTGGTACACCTACAAATATTGGATTCAAGTTTCAAATATCTTTATACTTGTTTGTATTTTTTGCAGAATTGCTCTATAATATGAATTAATTAATGAAGTTTATTATTAAGCAGGCAATGCTGGAGGTGTATTTATGTATGTGAGCACTGTCGCTGAGGGCATTTTCCAGCTTTCGGTGAATGTAGAAAATATATTGTTTGAAGGGTTATGGGAAATTCCTAATGGTGTTTCGCTTAACTCATATATTATTAAAGGAGAAAAGACAGCAATTATTGATGGTGTATGTGGATGGGACGGAGTTCCTGAAAGTCTATATGCTTTATTGGATAAGCTAAATATAGCACCTGAATCTATTGAATACCTAATAATTAACCATATGGAGCCTGACCATTCAGGCTGGATTGAGGATTTTAGAAAAATTAATTCGAATTTTAAAATTTTATGCAGTGAAAAGTCAGCTGAATTACTGGATGATTTTTATGGATATACTGCTAATATAACTTGTGTAAAAGATGATGATACTCTGGATTTAGGAAATGGTCATATTCTTGAATTTTTGGAAATCCCAAATGTACATTGGCCGGATACGATTGTGACACTTGATACTCCATCAGGAACTTTATTTTCCTGTGATGCTTTTGGTTCATTTGGTTGTGTGGATGAAGCAAATTATGATGATTTGCTTAATGATAAAGAGATTGCTTTTTATGAGAAAGAGGCAGTAAGATACTATTCTAATATCATCGCATCATTTTCTTTGCCAGCCAAAAAAGCCCTTGATAAGTGTTCCAACCTGCCAATTAAAATTATAGCTCCAGGTCACGGGATTGT
>CAYYEC010000182.1:0-7757 GCA_964470745.1 uncultured Eubacteriales bacterium
GTCCTGGGTCGGTAATCTAGTGGAAGGTACTGGCGCACAAATAAGTAAGGATGGTAAGATATATGGAATGCCAATGAATATTGAGGGATATGGCTTTTTGTATAATAAGGATCTTTTTGCGAAGGCAGGAATAGAGAAACTTCCTTCAACAATTAGTGAATTAGAAATTGCATGTGAAAAACTTAAAGAAAATGGTATTACTTCATTTTCAAATGGCTATCAAGAATGGTGGATTTTAGGAATTCATAATTTTAATGGTGTAATGGCACAACAGGAAGATCCAGAAAGTTTTATTAAAGGTCTACGTGAAGGGACTGTAAATCTTCAAGATAATGAAATTGCAAATAATTGGGTTGAACTTTTAGATTTAACTTTGAAGTATGGTCAGGAAAATTCTCTAACAGTTGATTACAATACCCAGGTAACCCAGTTTGCCGTAGGTCAGACAGCAATGATGCAGCAAGGAAACTGGACGCAAGTTCAAATAAATGAAATCAATCCAGATATAAATATAGGAATTCTCCCAATGCCTATGAGAAATAGTGGAACTGAAGAAATATTTGTTGGTGTACCAAATAACTGGGTTATTGCCAAACAGTCATCTGTAAAGCAGCAGGCTAAAGAATTATTGAATTGGATGGTATCATCTGATATAGGTAAAAGGTATATAGTAGAAGAATTCAAGTTTATACCTTCCTTTGTAAATATACCTTATGAGGCTGAAACATTAGGCGATATCGCAGCATCAATTGGAGAATACAGCAAAGAAGGAAAAGTCCTTGGATGGTACTGGACTAAACTTCCTGATGGCTCAACAAATGAAATTGGTGCAAACATGCAGGCATATATTAGCGGTAAATTGAATAAGGACCAGCTATTTGACAATATAGAAGAAGTTATAAAAAGTATGTCAAAGTAAATATAATTTTTTTCATGAGCCCCTGGATAGTTTATAAACTATCCAGGGGTTTTTTCTAAATTAGTAAGAGATATGAATTTAATTTGTAAAAATTGCGAAGCAATTTTTCAGGTTATAGGCTATAGGCAATGGGAAAACCTTGCCAAAGAGCTAGATTATAATGCTTTTGCCCCCATAACCTATTGCCTATAACCTCTTACCTGAAATTGCGCTAGTGTGCATTTTATTTAAATTACGAATTAAAGATATATGAACTTATTATTTATTTACAATTTCCAACTATGATATAATAAACTTGGTATATATTTTTTGTGTTAAAATATAGTTATAAAAATGTATAAAATAAAATTTGAGTTTCTACTTGGAGGTAGATTAATGTCTAAAGTTGCAATAATAAGATGTGAAAGCTATGATTATAATGAGGTTAAAAATGCAATTGAAAGAGGAATTACGCTAATTGGCGGAATAGAACAATTTGTAAAAAAAGATGAGAAAATATTATTAAAACCAAATATACTTTCGGCAGACCCACCTGAAAAATGTTCTACAACTAATCCAACAGTTTTTAAAGCTATTGGTGAAATTTTGAAAAGTACAGGTGCAAAAATTTCCTATGGTGATTCTCCTGCATTTCACAGCCCTTTATCTGCAGCTAAAAAAGCCGGGCTTGCTGATGTGGCCGACGAGTTGGGAATAGAATTAGCAGATTTTCAAGACGGGCAAGATGTTTCTTATCATGAAGGCATTCAAAATAAAAAATTTTTTATAGCCAATGCAATAATGGAAAATGATGGTGTTATTAGCTTACCAAAGTTAAAAACTCATGGTTTTCAAAGAATGACCGGATGCATAAAAAATCAATTTGGCTGTGTACCCGGGAAGCTAAAAGGAGAATACCATGTAAGAGTACCTGATGCACTTGATTTTGCCAGGATGTTGGTTGATCTGAATAATTTTATAAAACCAAGACTATATGTTATGGATGGAATTCTGGCTATGGAAGGAAATGGGCCAAGGAGTGGAGTACCCAGGAAAATGAATATACTCCTATTTTCATCAGACCCCGTTGCTTTAGATGCTACAGTATGTAGAATCATTGACTTGAATCCTGAATTTGTTCCTACAACCAAGTTTGGAAAAGAAGCAGGAATGGGTACATATTTAGAAGAAGAAATAGAAATCCTTGGTGATGAATTAGACAGCTTTAAAAATAAGGGATTTGAAGTAAAAAGAGAGCCTGTTAAGCCATATAAGCAAGGTGCTGCATTTCATTTTTTCAAGAATTTACTTGTACCAAAACCGAATATAGATGCAGAGAAATGTGTAAAGTGTGGAGTGTGTGTAAATATGTGTCCAGTTAATCCAAAGGCTGTCAATTGGAAGGGCGGAGATAAAAAGAGTGCACCGGTTTATGAATACCAAAACTGTATTAGATGTTACTGCTGCCAGGAACTATGCCCTGAAAGTGCTATAACACTAAAAGTTCCTTTTATAAGAAGAGTATTCGATAAAAATAGCAGGAAACAATAAGCCTGTTGAGAGGATTAATTAATGAAATATTTTTCAATATATTTATTATATTTATTATTGATAATAGGATTTTTTATTATATTATTTTATATAATATCTGCAAAACTTAATAAAAATAAAGAAACCAAAAATGATAATAAAAAAGTTGAAGGAGGCAGCACAAGTATATTTTTTGATAAAGATGAAAATGCGATTTTCCTACCTTATGCTAATGATATAAGAGGTGTAGGCAGAGCTGTAGACGGGCCTGTTTTTATAAAGTCAAAGGCTGATGAACAAATTTTAGGACAGGCATTAAGAAAAGTTATGGAAATGTCCATGGCTAATAAACCTTTATCAAATCAGGATTTAATGGATAGACTAAAATATAAAGGATGGAAAGAGTTTTCCTCAGGCAAAAGAAATGTCTCAGTTCATTTTAAAATGAATAAAGGATTAATATTCAACTCAACCATTAGGAGATCTGATGGGGCATACAAGTTTAATAATGCTGGATATGAAAAAATTCTTGCTGATGATGCAAGTGACAGTGAGATGGGAAAAACAATTTTAATAATTTTGAAACGGTGCAGATGATAAAAAAGAAGCTTTACAAACCACTAATGCATTTTATATAATAATTTTTAGTGAATTGGAGGGAAATATATGAAAATAACTAAAGAAACAATAGAACATGTTGCAAGCTTAGCAAGATTGAATTTATCTGAAAAGGAAACAGAAAAATTGGCTTCTGAAATGGAAAATATAATTGGATATGTGGATAAATTAAATGAATTGGATACATCTAATGTTAAAGCAATGGAACATGTTATTCCAATGAAAAATGTTTTAAGAGAAGATGTCAGCAAGCCTTCATATGATAGGGATAAAATATTGGGAAATGCGCCTACACAGGAAGAGGGTTGCTTTAAGGTGCCAAAGGTTGTAGAATAAGGGATTGGAGGATAAAGAATTGGAATTATTTAAACTAACTGTTCATGAAATGTCTGATTTAATTAAGAATAAAAAAGCAAGCAGTGTTGAAATTACAAAATCTATTCTTGATAGAATAGAACATACAGATGAAAAAGTAGGAAGCTACATAACAGTATGTAAGGAAGAAGCAATGGCAAGAGCGGAAAAGATACAGGAAAAGATAGCTAAGGGTGAGACAAGCTCTCCATTAGCTGGTATTCCAATGGCATTGAAAGATAATATGTGTACGGAAGGAATAAAAACTACCTGTGCTTCTAATATGCTAAACAATTTTATACCACCTTATAATGCTACTGTTTCACAAAAATTGATTGATGCAGATACAATTCTTTTGGGTAAGCTTAATATGGATGAATTTGCTATGGGTGGTTCAACTGAAAATTCATACTTTAAAAAGACAAAGAATCCTTGGGATTTAGATAGAGTTCCTGGAGGATCAAGTGGAGGTTCAGCTGCTTCTGTAGCAGCTGATTTAGCTCCTTTCTCCCTTGGCTCGGATACAGGTGGATCAATAAGACAGCCTGCCTCTTTTTGTGGAGTTGTAGGTATGAAACCAACATATGGTTCTGTTTCAAGATTTGGATTGGTTGCTTTTGCTTCATCTCTTGATCAGATAGGACCCCTAAGTAAAGATATAACGGATTGTGCTATGGTTATGAATGCTATTTCAGGCTACGATGAGATGGATTCTACATCTGCTAATGTTAAATACCCTGACTTTACCAAAGCTTTAGTTAATGATATTAAGGGCTTTAAAGTAGGTATTCCAAAAGAATATATAGGCGAAGGAATAAACAATGAAGTAAAAAAAGTAGTTTTACAAGCAATTGAGACATTAAAGACATTAGGAGCTGAGGTTGAGGAATTCTCTTTACCTGTTACAGAGTACGCTATTCCTGCATATTATTTAATTTCATCAGCAGAAGCAAGCTCAAATTTAGCTAGATATGATGGCGTAAAATATGGATATAGAGCAAAAGAATATACGGATTTACTGGACTTATACAAGCAGACAAGAAGTGAAGGATTTGGAGCGGAGGTTAAACGAAGAATAATGCTTGGTACATATGCGCTAAGCTCAGGATACTATGATGCTTACTACAAAAAAGCTTTACAGGTAAGAACTCTTATTCAGAATGGTTTTAACGAAGCTTTTGCCAAATATGATTTGGTTATTGGTCCTACTGCTCCAACAACGGCATACAAAATTGGAGAAAAATCAGATAACCCCCTTGAAATGTATTTAGGAGATATTTTCACAGTTTCTGTTAATATTGCAGGTCTTCCAGGTTTATCAATTCCATGTGGATTTGACAGCAATAAATTACCTATTGGTATGCAATTAATTGGTAAGCCTTTTGATGAAAGTACATTATTAAGGGTTGGATATACTTTCGAACAAAATACTGATTTTCATAATATAAAGGCTGAAATTTAGATTGAGGTTAAGATTGAGGTTAAGAAAACAATTGTCAATTGTCAATTGTAAATTGAATTTTACGAGGTGAATTAAATGGAATATGAAGTGGTAATTGGCTTGGAAGTTCATGCAGAGCTTGCAACTAAATCAAAAATATATTGTTCATGTACTACAGAATTTGGAGGAGATCCAAATACTCACTGTTGTCCGATTTGTACGGGAATGCCTGGGGTGCTGCCTGTATTAAATAAAAGTGTAGTAGAGTTTGCAGTGAAAGCAGGTCTGGCAACTAATTGCAAGATTCCTGAATTCAGTAAGCAGGATAGAAAGAATTATTTTTATCCGGATCTACCAAAAGCTTATCAGACTTCGCAGTTTGACCTTCCTATATGTGTTGGCGGTCATATTGATATTGAAGTAGAAGAAGGCCAAAAGAGAATTGGATTAACTAGAATTCATATAGAAGAAGATGCTGGAAAGCTAATGCATGATGAGTGGGATACAGGTTCTTTAGTTGACTATAATCGCTGTGGAGTACCACTTATCGAAATAGTTTCTGAACCTGATATAAGGTCGGCTGAGGAAGCCAAGGTTTTTCTTGAAAATTTAAAGGCTATATTAGAATATACGGAAGTATCTGACTGTAAAATGCAGGAGGGGTCTTTAAGAGCGGATGTTAACCTTTCCATAAGACCAAAGGGACAAAAAGAGTTTGGCACAAGAACAGAAATGAAAAACCTTAATTCTTTTAAAGGAATAGTTAGAGCAATTGAAGCCGAAACCCAAAGACAAATAAAAGAAGTTGAGTCAGGTGGAAAAATTATTCAGGAAACAAGAAGATGGGATGATGACAAGGGAAGAAGCTATGCTATGCGAAGTAAAGAAGAAGCTCATGATTATAGATATTTTCCTGAGCCTGATTTAGTACCGATTGTTATGGATAATGAATGGTTAGAAAGAATTAAAGCTGCTTTGCCTGAGCTTCCAGAGGCAAGAAAGAGAAGATATATTGAGGAATATAAGCTTCCAGAATATGATGCATGGATATTAACGAGTTCAAAGGTATTAGCAGATTTTTTTGATGAAGCTGTAAGTAAGAGCAGTAATGCTAAATCAGTAAGCAATTGGATTATGGGAGATTTAATGAGAATATTAAAGGATAAAGAACTTGAAATAGAGAAAATTCCTTTCCCGGCAGAATATTTGGCCAAGTTGATTAGCTTAATTGATAAGGGTACAATAAGCGGAACTATTGCTAAAAAGGTATTTGCCAAGATGTTTGACTCAGCAAAGGATCCTGAAGTAATAGTAAAAGAAGAAGGACTTGAAGTTGTAAGTGATGAAGGAGCATTAGTTGCAGTAGTTCAAAAGATACTTGAAAACAATTCTAAATCAGTTTCAGACTATAAAGAGGGTAAGAAAAAGGCTATGGGATTCTTGGTAGGACAGGCAATGAAGGAAACAAAGGGTAAAGCAGACCCTCAGGCAATTAATAGGATATTTAAAGAAGAGTTAGATAAATTATAAGAATATTTTTAAATAAATTAGAAAGAATAAAAGAAGCGTATTATGCTTATATTAACACAATACGCTTCTTTTATTTTTTTGCTAAAAAACTTAACAAGGAATTAACAATTAGCCTATATTAGATTAACAATCTGATGTTAAAGTATGTATTGTATTAAGAAAAACTTAGAAATTAAAGGAGAGAAATTTAAAATGAGCAAATTTAAGTTATTAGGAATTATATCAGCATTTGTTATTGTTGGAGGAATGTTTGCAGGTTGTACAAGTCCAGCGAAGACTGAAGCTCCTGCTGCAACAGAAGCACCAAAGACTACAGAAACACAAAAAGCAACAGAAGCTCCAAAAGTAGAAATAAGTGGGTCTATTGTTTCTTTAGGATCATCTGCAATGCAGCCGCTAGTAGAAGAAGCTGCAAAACAATTTATGGCTGAAAACCCAAAAGCTCAAATACAAGTACAAGGTGGCGGCAGCGGAACTGGATTAAGCCAAGTAGGTGCAGGTGGCTGTGATATTGGTAATTCTGATGTATTTGCAGCAGAAAAAATCAAAGATGAAGCAGTTGCTGATTCATTAGTGGATCATAAGGTTTGTGTAGTTGGTATGGCTGCAGTTGCAAATAAAGATGTTGGTGTTGATAATTTATCAAAACAACAACTTATTGATATCTTCACAGGTAAGATTACAAACTGGAAAGATGTTGGAGGAAAAGATGTGAAAATTACTTTAGTTAATAGACCGTCAAGTTCTGGTACTAGAGCAACATTTAAAAAGTATGCTTTAGGTGGTGCAGAAGAAGCTGAAGGAATCACAGAAGAGTCTTCAGGAACTGTTAAAAAGATTATAGCAGAAACTCCTGGTGCTATAGGATATGAAGCATTTTCATACTTCGATGATACTATTTTACCTTTGAAATATGATGGTGTTGAACCAACAGAAGAAAACGTTACTACAGGAAAATTCCCAGTATGGGCATATGAACACAGTTATACAAAAGGCAACCCGGAAGGTTTAGCAAAAGTATTCCTTGATTATATGATGAGTCCTGATGTCCAGGATACTATTATTCCTAAGCTTGGTTATATACCTTCTTCTAAGATGACGATTGAAAGAGATATAGATGGTAAAGTTACAAATAAATAATTTAACTAATAATAAAAATTTAATACAGCATAAAAAAGAGGAGCTTTAGTGCCATAGCTCCTCTTTAATGCGTGATATATCCTTTGCTTTATTTGCTAGAACTTTATATAAATTAACTTAAAAATTGGATAATACAGATTAAACGCACAAACGATTCTATATACAACGTAATAAATCCTTTATAGTATTTTTAAAAATATTGCGTTGTATTACCTTTAAAACTCGGAACGCAAATGACCCTAATGT
>CAYYEC010000183.1:0-1030 GCA_964470745.1 uncultured Eubacteriales bacterium
TAAGGGGAGATTTGGTGACTTTGTTGCTATAATACATAGTAGATTATCTTTAGGAGAAAGATATGATCAATGGAGGATGATCCGTGACAATAAAATTAAAGTTGTTGTAGGTGCCAGGTCTGCCGTATTTGCTCCAGTGAGTGATTTAGGCATAATAATTATAGATGAAGAGCATGAAAGCTCATATAAATCAGAAATGACTCCCAAATATAATGCAAAAGACGTTGCGAAGATGAGAGGCATATTAGAAAAGGCTGTATTAATATATGGATCAGCTACTCCATCAATTGAAGCATTTTATAAAGCTCAAAATGGAAGTATGGAGTTAATTGAAATGACAGAGAGAGCCAATAAGCTAAGTTTACCGGATATTGATGTCATAGATATGAGAAAGGAACTGGATGAAGGTAATAGAAGCATTTTTAGCAGGAAGCTGCAATATGAAATATCAAAAAATATAGATGTACAGCAGCAGACAATACTATTTCTTAATAAAAGAGGATTTTCTTCTTTTGTTTTGTGTAGAAATTGTGGATATACAATAAAGTGCTTTAACTGTAATGTTTCACTTACATATCATTCAGCTGATGATAGACTTATATGTCATTATTGTGGTTATACAAATAAAAATCCTAAGTTATGTCCAAAATGTAAAAGCAAAAATATAAGATATTTTGGAATAGGTACGCAAAAAGTAGAAGAGGAGTTAAAGACACAATTTCAAAATTCATCAGTAATTAGAATGGATATGGATACAACTACAAGTAAAAATTCACATGAAGTTATACTAAGTGAATTTAAAAACAAAAATATTAATGTAATGATAGGAACACAAATGATTGCAAAAGGACATGACTTTCCAAATGTCACACTTGTAGGAGTTTTGGCAGCTGATAGTATGCTGAATTTAGGAGATTATAGAGCAGCTGAGAGGACATTTCAACTTTTAACTCAGGTGGCAGGAAGAGCAGGAAGAGGGAAAATTTCTGGTAGAGTTGTTATTCAGACATATAATACTGAAGATTATAGT
>CAYYEC010000183.1:1040-7756 GCA_964470745.1 uncultured Eubacteriales bacterium
GTCTCTGCTTGTAATCAAGACTATAGTTCGTTTTATAAGCAAGAAATAATGCTAAGAGAAAAACTCAAGTTTCCTCCTTTTACTAATTTAGGTCTAATGATAATAAGTGGTTCAAATGATAAATTAGTATTTAACTGGTCAAAAAGTATTTTTAATAAGCTTAATGAATTATTTAATGAATATGATGAAGAAGTTGAAATTTTAGGTCCTGGAAGATCACCTTTATCCAAAATAAAAAATAAATATAGATGGAGGATTGTTGTAAAATCCAAGAATATTAAAAATATTTTAAATGCTTTCACTGAAATACTGGACTCTTCAAGTAAAAAGAGAAAAAGAAGTAAAATTGATATAAGTGTAGATGTAAATCCTGTGAGTATGGTATAATGATGTAATTAAGAATTGAGAATTGAGAATGGAGAGGAAACTGCTATGGCACTAAGACAGATTAGAACAAAGGGTGACGAAGTTTTAAGAAAAAAAGCAAGGGAAGTTGATCAAATAAATGATAAAATACTAATACTTTTAAATGATATGAAGGATACTATGTATGATGCAAATGGAGTTGGATTAGCTGCGCCTCAGATTGGTATACTTAAAAGAATTGCAGTAATAGATGCGGGAGAAGAATATATAGAGCTTATCAATCCTGTTATTGTTAGTACAGAAGGGGAGCAGGTTGAAGTTGAGGGGTGTTTAAGCTTACCTGATATATTTGGAGAAGTAAAAAGACCTGCTAAAGTAAAAGTTGAAGCTTTAAATAGAAAAGGTGAAAAGTATATAGTTGAGGGAGAAGGATTATTAGCTAGAGCATTATGTCACGAAATTGATCATCTTGATGGTATATTATTTGAAGATAAAGTTATTAGATTTATAGATAAAAGTGAGTTGGAGTGAAGATGTCTTGAAAATTGTATTTATGGGAACTCCTGAATTTGCAGTTCCTAGTTTGGAGATATTGATAAATAGCGGATATGAAATATTGGCGGTAGTTACACAGCCGGATAAGCCAAAAGGAAGAGGTAAAAAGTTATCACCTCCACCTGTGAAAGAACATGCACTATTAAATAGTATAAAAGTTTTGCAGCCAGATAAGATTAAAACTGAGGAATTTTTAAATGAAATAAAGGAACTAAAACCTGATTTATTGGTAACTTGTGCTTATGGTAAAATCTTATCAAAAGAATTACTGGAAGTACCACCCTTGGGCTGCATTAATGTACATGGATCTCTTTTACCCAAATATAGAGGCGCTGCGCCTATACACTGGTGTATTATAAATGGTGAAAAAACTACTGGTATTACTACAATGTACACGGATATAGGTATGGACACAGGAGATATGCTTCTTAAAAGAGAACTGGAAATTACGGATGATATGACGGTTGGAGATTTACATGATAAAATGTCAGTTTTAGGTGCAGAAGTATTATTAGATACTTTAAAGTCTCTTGAAAATGGAACTTTGATAAGAATACCTCAAAACAATGATGAGGCTACCTATGTTTCAATTATTAAAAAAGACATAGGCAAAATTGATTGGAATAAAACTACAAATGAAATTCATAATCTGGTTCGAGGTACAAATCCATGGCCAGGTGCTTATTGTGAATATCAAGGTGATAAGATGAGGCTTTGGAATACTAAATATATTGAAGTTTGTGACATTGGGTTATCAAGCGATAACGATAATATTGAAGAATCTAATATAAGGCCTGGTATGATTTTAAATGCAGGTAAAGATGGTATTACTGTAAAAACTGGTGATGGAATTCTTTTGGTAACTGAAGTTCAATTTGCAAATTGTAGAAGAATGTGTGTAGAAGAATATATTTGTGGGCATGAGATAATTGAAGGTGAAATACTTGAATAAATCATTAAAAGGGTTTTCAGCTTTAGCTGGCTCTGTGATTGTCATTTTTCTTGGGTTAATTATATCGTTGATTTATGTATATATATATTCCCCAATAGAAACTTATTTGTTTTTATTGGGGGTAATAATAATGGTAATTATTATTTTTACAATTTATCTTACAGTTGAGTTTATTTCTTTATATTATATTTATAAAACCAAAAGATGTAGTTTATTGCTAATTAGAATAGTTAAACCTGGTATGAAATTCATTTTTTCTTTTGTTTTATCTTTAAGTGGTATTGTAAAATATGATAAGCAGATTATTAGAGGTTTCTTTATTGAAATAAATAATATTATTGTTAATACAAATCATATAAAATATAAACCGGAAGAAATTCTTATACTTTTACCACATTGTCTTCAATTTTCAGAGTGTAATTATAAAATAACTGATAAAATCAATAATTGCAGAAGATGCGGAAAGTGCTGTATTGGGGATATTTTAAATATTACAAGTAGAATTAATGCACATATAGCAATTGTAAATGGAGGTACTGCTGCCAGGAACCTGGTAAAAAAGGTGAAACCAAAAATAATATTGGCTGTTGCCTGCGAAAGAGATTTGACCAGTGGAATTATTGATGTTGGAACCATTCCGGTTATTGGACTAATAAATATAAGGCCATATGGTCCTTGTTACAATACATGTGTAGATGTTGAAATTTTTAGGGACAAGCTTCAAAAATTGATAAATTAGGATTTGAATTTTATGAGAAGAATAATTATTCTATGCTTTTTGCCTATGTTTATGTTTATGTTTATATTTATTTTTATTGGATGTTCATCTGGTAATATTAACAAAAAGGATAGTGGAGAAAAAAAAGAAAATAAAAATAATATAATTGAAAGCTCTGAAAAGATTAAAAATATAGATAAAGTTGATAGTAAGCCTGATAAAATAAAAGAGATAATTAACTCAATGACTTTGGAAGAAAAAGTTGGGCAACTGTTTATTGTTGCATTTCGTAAAGACAAGAATAATAGTCCTATTATTGAAATTAATGAAGATATAAAGAAACAAATTAGAAAATTTCATTTAGGAGGCATAATTCTTTTTTCTGAAAACATTGATACCATTAGTCAAACAAAAAAACTGATTGCTGATATGCAAAGAGAAAGCAGGATACCTTTATTTGTTGCTGTAGATGAAGAAGGTGGAATTGTTAGTCGTATAAATGACAGTAAAAAAATGCATGCAACAAGGTTTCCTAATAATTATATAATTGGCAGTACTAATGATGAAGATATAGCTTATGAAGTGGGAAAAGCAATAGGAGAGGAGATAAAAGCTCTGGGTTTTAATATGAATTTTGCTCCTGTTGCTGATGTCAATTCAAACCCAGATAATCCAGTAATCGGTAATCGGTCTTTTGGAGATAATGCGGAATTAGTATCTAAAATGGTTGCTTCTGAAGTAAAAGGAATACAAAATCAAAAAATTTCTTCTATTATAAAGCATTTTCCTGGACATGGAGACACATCATCAGATTCACATACTGGACAGGTTGTGATAAACCACAATAGGAATAGATTAGAAGAAATTGAGTTTATTCCATTTAAAAAAGGTATAGATGCTGGAGTTGATGGCATAATGACTGCCCATATCCAGGTTCCTAAATTGACAGGAGACAATCTTCCTGCGACTTTTTCATATAAGTTTTTAACTGAAATATTGCGTAAACAATTTGGGTTTGATAGACTAATAGTTACTGACGCGCTGGAAATGGGGGCTGTTTCAAAATTTTGGACTTCAGAAGAAGCTTCAAAGAATGCATTTAAAGCTGGTGCAGATATTTTACTTATGCCTGAGTCGTTAGAAGAAGCATATTTAGGTGTTTTGAATGGAGTAAACACGGGAGAAATAGCTATAGATAGAGTAAATGAATCAGTATATAGAATACTTAAGATAAAATTAAAGCTAGACTTATTTCAAATAGAGTCAATTGAAATAAATGCAGAAGATGTATTAGGAAGTAAAGAACATCTAGATGTTGTGGATGAAATTAATAAAATTTTAAATTATAATTAATTTAGGAGGTTGTATAATGGGGAATATTGAGGAGATATACTTAAATCTTAAAGAATTGCTGCAATATACACTTCTGGATAATTCATTATGGCAAATTACTTTAGCTGTAATTATTATTGTTATATCACTTGCATTTAGACAAATTTTTGTAAGTATAGTAATGAAATATCTTGAAAAAGTAGCTAAGAAAACAAAGAATGAACTTGATGACAAAATCGTTAAGGCAATTGATCCACCAGCAAGATTACTTTTTGTTGTTGTAGGTATATATCTAGCCACAAAAGTAATGAAGCTTCCAATAGGCGTACAAAATTTTATGCTCCATCTTGTCAGGTCACTTATAGCTTTTTGTGTATTTTGGACAGCATATAGGGCATCGGAAATATTATCTCATTTTTTTCAAAGATTATCTGAGAAAACAGAAACGGTGCTTGATGATGTGTTATTACCTTTTGTTAGAAAAGGAATAAAAGTCTTAATAGTTGTTTTAGCTATAAGTGTTATTGCTAAAGAGTGGAATTATGATATTGGTACTTTGTTGGCAGGTCTTGGACTTGGAGGTCTTGCTTTTGCCCTTGCGGCAAAGGATACAGCTTCAAATCTTTTTGGGGGAATTACAATTATGTTAGATAAGCCTTTTACGATAGGTGACTGGATAAAAACACCAGATGTAGAAGGTACTGTTGAAGAAATGGGTTTTAGAAGCACAAAAATAAGAACATTTGCTCAAGCTTTAGTTAGTATACCGAATTCGGTTCTAAGTAATGCGCCAATAACGAATTGGTCCAGAATGGGCAAAAGAAGAATTACCTTTAGATTGGGTGTAACATATAGTACCAGTTACCAAAACATGCAATTATGTTTACAAAATTTGAGACAAATGTTAACGTCGCATCCTGATATACATCCTCAAACTATATTTGTCTACTTTGAAAGATATGGAGAAAGTTCGCTTGAAATTTTTCTATATTTCTTTACAAAAACTACAAACTGGCAGGAATTTTTAGCAGTTCAAGAGGATGTTAATTTAAAGATAATGAAGATACTTGAAGAACTTAGTGTAAGTGTTGCATTCCCTTCAAGGAGTGTTTATTTGGAAGGACATAAGGGAAAAATGGGCGATAGGTGATAGACAATTGGTAATACGTAAATGATTTAGCCCAAATACAGGAAAGTGAGGAACTTTTAATCGATGAATCTTCTACTTCATATGTGTTGTGCACCTTGCTCAGTTTATCCAGTAAACGAGCTAATAAAAAATAATATAAATTTTACAGGGATATTCTATAATCCAAATATTCATCCAATAGAAGAGTTTGAAAAAAGGAAAGAGAATGTTGAAATCTTATCAAAGGTAAAGGGATTTCCGGTTATCTATAATGATGAATATAGGTTAGATACATGGAAGAGCATTAAGGCTGATAATTTGAATAGATGTAAAATGTGCTACTCAATAAGACTTGAGGAGACTGCAAGATATGCAAAAGAGAATAGCTTTGATTATTTTACTACCAGCCTATTGATAAGCCCATACCAAGACCATGATTTGATTAAAAACCTTGGTGAAGAGATTGCAGAAAAATATGGAGTAAAGTTTTTTTATAAGGATTACAGACCAAAGTTTAGAGAAGGTCAAAAAATGTCTGGAGATATGGGACTATACAAACAAAAGTTTTGTGGATGCATTTATTCATATTATGAGTCTGATTACAAAAAGAAACCTGATTATATATTTGAAGAATAAATTACTAAAAAAATTAAGGGTACAGCTTTAATGAAATTTCACTAAAACTGTACCCTTAATTTTTATTTCATTTATTGACATTACAGTTTTGTTACAAATAGATTAAACATTGAAAAAGTAATAGGAAAAACTAAAAGTATGTCGAAATATACATGTAGGGAGTTATACTAATTTTTTATTATACATACTAAAGATAAAATTGGAGAGTTTTTCAATGAAAAAAATTACTGTACTTTTTCTTTTATTCGTATTATTTACAATTACTGCAAGAATATCTTTTGCGCAATCAATGATACTAAATTATGATGGAGTTAACCATGAGTACAATAGTTCAATTGACGGAATAAGAATTAATGGGGAAATTGTTGAAACTGATATTCCACCAGTGTTAATTAGTGATCGGTCGCTTGTTCCCGTAAGGGCTGTTTTTGAAAGTTTGGGAGCAGAGGTTTCATGGGATGGTAAAGAGAAGCAGGTTACTTTAGCTATGGGATCAAAAAATATAGAACTTGTAATAAACAACAAAAATGCAATTGTAAATAATAAAGAAGTAGTTATGGATGTTCCGGCAAAAATAATAAATAATCGTACTATGGTTCCGCTAAGATTTGTTGGTGAGCAGCTTAGCATGAATGTTCAATGGTTACCTAATGAAAGATTGGTAGCTATTGACAAATTTGACATGAGTAAATTGATAGGTATAAAAACTAATATTAATTCGCAGCAAGAAGAAATCCATATTCAAATAGAGAAGAATCAAGGGTATAAGGATTTTCTTTTAAAACCAATTGAAAATAATCAGAACTATAGATTAGTTGTGGATTTAAGTAATGTATATACTCAAGAAAAAGGTACTATTGAAACACAGAATCTTTCTTCCAAATCAATAAGATATGCACAATTTGATAAGACAACAACAAGACTGGTTTTAGATTTTCCCAAAGAGCCTGTTTATGAGATATCAGATGAAGATGGAGGTTATATAGTTATAGTTAAGAATAATACTCAAATGGCAGATAGAAGTGAAG
>CAYYEC010000184.1:0-7742 GCA_964470745.1 uncultured Eubacteriales bacterium
CTTCATGAGTACTTTATCATCCAAATTAAGCTTTTTCATACCTTCGACAACAACTTTATTTCCTTCTTCCAATCCGGTTACCAAAACTTCATCGTCATATACTTTAACTATTTCTATCTGAGACATTTTTACTTGGTCATTTTCAATAATGTAAACATAATCAAATTCATTATTCATTATTGAGGTAATAGGAATCCATATTCCTGATTCTTCACCAATAATAAACTTCACTTCTGCTGTTGAGCCTATTTGCTGCGAAGAGGTATTTAGATTTATATCAACATTATAAGTTCTTGATTGTGGATCAGGCAAAACACCTCTAGTCCCTACTATACCTTCAAATTTTGTTCCATCTACACTAACCTCAGCCTTACTTCCAACTTTTACAAGAGAAACATCTTTTTGTGCCAGCCCAACAGAAACATTTCTGTTATCACTACTAATAACTATAACAGGATAACCAGCAGAAACCATTTCTCCTTCTTTATAAAGAATATCTAAAATATATCCGTCCTGATCTGTAATCAAGATTGAATCTTCCAAAAGACTCTTTTTATATTCATAATCAGTTTTAGCCTGCTCAAATTGAGAAAGCAAGGATTTTTTATCTTCATCCCTTACAGCATCCTTTATTTGCTTACTTGCATCCTTTGCTTGATTTAGCTCAGATTCACGTAAATCACATTCCAGCTTTGCCTTATCATAATCTTGCTTGGAAATTGCACCAGAGCTGTACAAGTCATTCATCTTATTAAAATTATCACTTGTAAAATCAAATGCATCCTGAGCCTTTTTCAGGTTTAGCTCAACATTATTGATATCTTCAGCTGTTGCACCATTAAGTGACTTATTATACTGTGCTTCTACTGCATCCATATTTGCTTTTGCAGCATTTACAGCAAACTCCATGTCTTGCTTTTCAAGGCTTATTAGTTTATCCCCCTGCTTAACACTCTGACCTTTACTCACAAATACTTCTTCAATTCTACCTGAAGATTTGAAGCTGATTTTTCTCATTTCATCAGCTGTCACTGTTCCTGTATAGTTGAGATACTTAATTCTTAACTCATTTTTTACTTCCAAAACCTTTACCGGCTTGACTCTTTCTTCAACTATATTTTCTTTATAATCCTTTGAACATGCAGTAAATTGTGTAAAAATAAACACTATCAACAAAATAATATATAATTTTTTCATTTCTAACCTCCATATGTATAATATTCGCAATAAATGAACATTTGTTTACTATTGAAATAAAAATTTTTTGGAGTCTGTTAAAATAAAATTATTATTAATTTTCACTGAAAGAATAAATACGTCTATGTATTCTACGTAAAAAATAGAAATTAATATTTTAACTCACCCTAAATATTAAATCTTTGAATAATATCCTGAAAATAAAAAACCTGAAAACTAAATACCAGATCTCTAATTTTATTTTCATCTTTACCCGACTTAAAAATAGTAGCAATTCCTTCAATAAATCCAACTGAAATCACATGAACTAAAAATAAATCATCGTTATGGAATAGCCCTTTATTCTGCATTTCTACAAAAATATATTTTTTAATCTGATTTCCAGTTAATTCAATAATTTCATTTTTTGCATTCTCAAATTCTGTTCCTTCACTTCCCATAAATAAAATAGGTAATTCATCCTTATGATTTCTATATATATCAATTATTGAATTCGTAAGATAATCTAAAAAAGGCCTATACATTGGAGCTTCTTCAAAATTACATTGCTTTTCTTCATTTATTAAAGCCACTATTTTATCGTATGTAGGCTTTATAATAGCAGAAAATAAAGATTCTTTGTTTTTATAGTATCTATATATATTTCCAACTGTTATACCAGAGTTTTTAGCAATGTTTCGCATGGAACTTTTTTCAAATCCTTTTTCTCTAAACTCATTAATAGCTGCTTTATGAAGTTTTTCTTTTATATCTTCTTTTAATATTTGCATACAATAATGAACTCCTGTTTATTATTGTATTATTATATAATATTTTAAGTATCAAATCAATATGTTTAATTGTTAATTTTTAATTTAATTACTACTTGAAATATTCTCACATACAAAATATAATAAAATAGAAAATATTGTCACGGAGGTACTATATGTTTTCTAATAATCCATTTCCAGGCGATGCGATGTTTTCTATAATGCCTGTTATAATCGTTTTATTTTTTATATTATTTTTTGGCATTGTTATATTTTCTATATATAAAGGCGTTTCCCAGTGGAAATATAATAATAACCAGCCTGTTCTTTCAGTACAATCCAGAATAGTCTCTAAAAGAGCAGATGTTTCTACCCATCATCATAATCATGATAATAATATGCATCATTCTTCATCAACTTATTATTATGTTACTTTTGAAGTTGAAAGTGGTGATAGAATAGAATTAAGAGTTCCAAATCAAGAGTTTGGTATGTTAGTTGAAGGAGATATTGGTAAATTAACTTTTCAAGGTACAAGGTATCATAAATTTGAAAGGATGAAAGGTGACAAATATGAAGTTGAGAATAACTAAAGAAGATGTATTAAATCTAACTGAAAATCAAAAAAGAAAGCTTTCTGATATGTGGAAACCTGCTCTATATGATCTAGCCATGGCAAAAATATGTAAAGATGCAGATAATATGGAATTTGATGAATTCGAATTTGTTGTAGGTCACATTGAAATAGATGACTATGCAAACATTTTCTTATTTGATTTAAGTAAAATGAATGAATTAAATAATGAAAATACCAAAGCTTCTGAGGAAGCAGAAGATGTTGAGTCTAGTGATGAAATTGAAGAATTTTTTTCTGTAGAAGACTTTGACTGTTCATATTTTAGACCAAGTTATTTCAAAAAAGATGAATGTATTCCCATCCTAAATATTGGTCAAATGATTGATATTTTAGAAAAGAATAACTTTGGTTATAACGAGTTATACATAAATGTTATTTCAGATTCTATTAGTTGTGAAATTGGTAAAAATTCTATAAATTTTGATAACTACGGAAGAGACTTTGAAAATGCAGAACTTTGTGATGTACTTTGGCAAGCTGTAAAATCATTATTATAAATCTAATATATATGGGTGAATGACGTCATTCACCCATATATATTAGATTTTTTTAGATGTATTTCGTACTTTATTTAGTCTTCATTGCAACACTTTCCAAGTTCTATATTTGTTTTTGAATCACCAGCACGAAATCCTATCATCGGAATAGTAAACATGATTCCAGTATTAGGCTTTTTCATATTATTTCCTAATACTTTTTCAATAGTATCCATAGCAGCATTAACTGTTTCTTCTGATTCAATTATAGAAAAAATTGTTTTTTTATAGTGAGCTAACTCACTTATTGATATTAGAGTAGACTCAATTGCAGGTCTATATCCTGAATAGTTATTGTCAATATTTGTAGAACCCATTGAATCGATCACTAAAATGCCTTTAATTCCTATACTTTTCAGTGCCTTTAAAACAGGCCTTATTTTTTCTCCATTACTAATAACGGTAACCAATAAATACATGATTTTACCTCCTACCAAGTAACGTTGAACTTAAGAATTCTTTTCCTCAGCCAACTTTTTTTTCATTTCTCGACTCTCAATATGCCTCTCAAGCTCTCCACCACGCATATGTGTAACTGGAAGTACAAACATCATTCCTTTATTAGGCTTTTTCAAATCTCCACCTAATATCTTTTGAACTTCATCCATCGCCTTTGTTACCTGTTCTTCACGTTCAATAAGTGAAAATATTACTCTACTTGCTTTATTCCTTCCTTCTATTGCGTTGACTATACTAGCCAAAAATGAAACACTGTATAAATCATTATCTACAATAGTTGCTGACCCCATGCTTTCAATAATTGTAGCACCTCTAAGGCCCACTTCCCTCATTCTTTTAATGATATCTGATAAATACTCGATCTCATTAAGAACAATAAACAATACATACATGTTCATCCCTCCAATTTGTTGTTAGTAAATACTATTTCTTCTTACCTAAGTCGATGCTAATTATTTACACTTTTATATTTAAGGATGAATTAAAATTAATTTAAAATATATTTTTGCAAAAATCCTAAAACCATTGATATTTTACAAAAATAGAGTCAGAAGTTAAATTTAATTCATCCTTAATACCCTATAGTACGTCTATAATGCTCTTTATTATAAATAGCTGTGTTAAGGTACATTTAAAAGATATATACCACTTATTCTGCTGATTCAACACCAAGTTTACCATTTTCACCAGATTTCATCACAGCAAATCGTGTACATAATGGACCTATAATCTCAGTAATAACTGTCGTAGCCAATAATACGGTTATTATTAAAGAGCCAATTTCAGTACCTGCAAATTCGTGACTAATAACAATTGCTAAACCAACTGCAACCCCAATTTGAGATAACAATCCAAATCCAATATATTTTTTAATAACAGGTTCAGCCTTTGATAATGTAGCCCCTAAAGATGCACCTGATACCTTACCAAGGATTCTGGCAAAAGTATATACCAAACCTATCAAACCAACTTTTGCTAATAAACTTATTTGAAGTCTAGCTCCTGCAAGTACAAAAAAAGCAGTATAAATAGGTGATGTAATTGACTCAATAACAGAAAATGCCTTGGTTCTATGAGAACTAAAGTTTACAACCATTATACCAACTGTCATATTACTAAGCAATGCTGAAAATCCAAATTTTGTTGCTACTCCTAATGTTAAAAGTATAGCTGCAACTACAACAACTAAAACTTCACGTGAATAAGATACTCTACTTAAACATAATACTAGTAACCCACCAATTATAGCTCCAAGAACAATGGAACCTCCAATTTCTACTATAGGACCCACAATAACATGCGACCATTGAATCGTACCAGAATGTGCTATAAGAACTCTTGCTATAGAAGATGCTACTGCATAAATCATTAAACAAATTGCATCATCGATAGCAACAACTGCTATTAAAGTACTAGCTAAAGGTCCTTTGGCTTTCAACTCATTTATTACCATAACAGTAGCAGCCGGTGCTGTGGCTGATGCAACTGCACCAAGTAAAAGCGCAGATTCCAGTGGTTGCTTCATTAAGATCATTGCTGTAGTAACTAAAACAAATGCTAAAAATGCTTCAAAAAAAGCTATTGCAAAAACTTTAATGCCTATCTTTTTCAAATCACTGGCAAGTAATTCTCCACCAATACTAAATGCTATAAGTGCTAATGCTAAATCACTTATACCACTAACCTTGTCTAAAAACTCAAGGTTAAATATTCCTAAAAATGATTGGCCCAATAACAAACCAGCAATAATATAACCAGCAACTGAAGGTATTTTCAGTTTAAACATTATTTTACCAATAAAAAATCCACAAATGATAGAAAGTCCTATCCCCGTCATATCATTCAACTTTATTCGCCCCCAAAAAATTCAAAAAATTTGATTTATATAAAATAACTTTATAAGTTATAAGATTTCATTTTACCCACAATTTATTATTATACTCCTCAAAAAAATAATAAACAAGTTTTAATCAAATTTTTTGTTGAATTTGTACTAATATCAAATTTCAGACATCAAATAATCTAAATTTAGTACAAATACTCTAAAGATTTTACAATTTGGGATCAAATAAGTTTTTACCTTAAAGCATTATATATGAATTTACTTCCAGTCGTATAAAATTTCGTAGTTTGATATTAAAAGTTCTTATTTTATAGATAACGAACAATAAAGTTAAATTTATCAGAAAAGTTAGGCGTTAGATAATATAGATGTCGAACTACATTTTAAAATTTAATTCTAAAGTTCGACATCTATAATTAATCAACTGCAAATGACAACTTATCTCCGTCAATCCTGCATTCACTCCCTAACCTTTTACTTAACTCCAGTTCTCTATTCAATAGTTCTTCTGCCTCATTCCCTTTAACAGGAACTACCTGTATCTTACCAATGGTTCTAACAGGAACAGCCTCAACCTTGATCAATTTATTATCCTCATAATCAAAGTTCAATATAAAGGTTTCCTGGTTTTCCGGGTCATTTTGATCAAATATAAAATTACCCATACTATAGACTATTGGCTTTCCATTATGCATCTCGATTCCTTGAAATTGGTGTGGGTGATGCCCCAGAATCATATCTGCACCCAAATCAAGTAATTCATATGCAAAGTCACGTTGTTCCTGAAGAATATTAAAACTCTCTTCCACACCCCAGTGAAGAGAAATAATTAATATATCAACCTTATCTCTTGATTTTTCTATATCTTCCTTTATGTATTCAAACTTTCTTGGAGCTACTCCGGATTTATTAGCTTCTGCCGCAAAGCTTATCTGGGGACTACCTTTGTATACTATATTAGCCATATCAGTATATGATAGTACTCCAATTTTTAATCCTTTTTTTTCAATAACCGCAAGGCTCCTTGCTTCTTCAAGATTTCGGCCACTTCCAGCATGAGGAATATTATTTTTATCAAGAATATCAATAGTATCCAAAAGGCCTTTTTCGTAAAAATCCATAATATGATTATTAGCCATACTAAATATATTAAATCCTGCATATTTTAAAGCTTCAAAAGACTCTACATCATTTTTCAGAATATATTTCCCCCCCTCTTTAACGCCTATCAATGAATGATTACTTGAAGTAACAGGTTCTTCAAGATTTGCAAAAACAACATCTCCACTTTTTAGTATATCTGCAACTTTTTCAAATGCAAAATTAAAGCTTTTGTTTTGTTGTTTTAATCTCATTCCAACGCCTCTACCTAATAAAATATCTCCTACAGCATTTATTTTTAGAATTTCTTTTGGCTTTTCAGTAGAAGTTGGTTGAGGTGTAAATAAAGTTTTAACTTCAGGTGCTTTGTATACCTCTGATATAACATTTTTTGTGTTATCAATACTAATAGTTTCTTGTGATTTTTCATCATCTGTACAACCAGAAATTATATTCAATATAAATATACTTATAAACAGAGTAAATAAAACTTTACATTTTGACCACATTTTTCCTCTTTCCTTTTGTTTATTTTATTTTAAATCTATATCTCTTAAACTGCTGTAAATCCTTTTACTTCCCATTTGTTCACTTTTAATAATTGATATTTTTTCAACTCTAATTTTAGGAAAAGCATTTTCATCAAAAGTTTCTTTCAGTGAATTAAAACTGTATTTTTCATTGAGAATAATGTCTTGTCCTATGGTTATATGAGGCTTATATGTCCTTTTTTCTTTTACAAAGCCTAAGATATTTAAAGAGTTATCAACTTCTTTTTGTAAATATTTCAACTTATCAATATCTCCTCCTAGCCCCAGCCAAAGCACTCTTAAAGAGTCATTTCCAGAAAAATATCCGACTTCTTTTAAGTTTAGATCAAACTGAGTTTTATTAGCACAAACTTCAACTAGCCTATCTGTAATATCAGTAATTTTACTTTTTTCAACTTCACCTAGAAACTTCAATGTAAGATGAAAATTATCAATATATTTCCATTTTCCTTTTATTGAAAACTTTCTGAAATCTGATTGTAAATCAGCTATTCTAGTTTTTAATTCTTCGCCAAACTCAATTCCGATGAAAATTCGCATAAGTATCTTGCCTTTCATTTTCTTTATTTTAACATAGATAACATAAAAATAAGTATTATTTTTATATTATCTTCAATTCGCATTTTAAATATAGTGCGAAGTAGTGTTCCCGCTGAATCATGGGGTACG
>CAYYEC010000185.1:0-7739 GCA_964470745.1 uncultured Eubacteriales bacterium
GTGTAGTTCCATGTCTTGCTTCTACATGGGGCTTTTAACATTTAATGACTTTAAATCAACATTACAAGAACATTAATTTAAAAATGCATCTAATATTCCCACCGATTTCCCTCAGCAACACAATCTAAAATAGTATAAAATCTTTTATTTAAGTAATCTTGGATATTCAGTGGAACCATGAACTATACGATAAACAAACACAGTATCCACTATTAGTTTATAGACGCAAACATATTCACCACAAATTAGTTTTCTGAATCCTTGTTTTTGTAAAAATTCATCTGGATGTTCCGCCCCGCACAATGGATAATTTCCCAGATTTTCAATTGCATCAAGTAACTTATCAGTAATTCGTTGAGCAGATTTTGGACCTACCCTTTGAAGATGGTACTCAGCAATCTTTTCAATGTCCAATAATGCCGAAGTTAAAATTTCTATTTTAAACTTTTGCATTATCATATTTCTCCTTCAATCTATTTCTAATATCTTCTATTGAAAAAGTTGGCTCTCCAGCAAGCCTTGAAAACTCAGCCTCTAAAACTTTAGCCCTATGTGATAGCATCTTTTCTCTTTCTTCAAATGCTTCAACACTCATAACTACCAGATCACCCTCACCATTCTTCGTAATATAAATGGGTTCTTCTGTCAGATGTGCGAGAGACGATATAGATCCGTATTCATTCCTAAGCGTAGTTGATGATTTTATTTGCATAGTTAAAACTCCTTTTGTATAGAATAATGTATTTATTATAATATAATTCTACCATAATTATTTTAGATTTTTCAAGGTATTAATAAAAAAACACAAACCACACTAAATTCCCACGGTTTTCCCACCAAAATTTTGTATATGCTAAAATATAAAAAATTATAAAAAAATACAATTTTCAAAATCGGTTTCGTGAATAACAGCTACAAAGCTTGATATCCAACGATTTGACGATAATAAAAATTGTATTTTAACGTATCTTTTTTTATCAAATTTTATCCAAAATATCTCTTCAATAATCCCTGAAAAGCCGCCCCATGTCTTGCTTCATCCTTACACATTTCATGTACAGTATCATGAATTGCATCATAATTCAATTGTTTAGCTCTCTTGGCAATATCAAGTTTCCCTTGACATGCACCATGCTCTGCTTCCACTCTCATCTTCAAATTTGTTTTTGTATCAGCAACTACTACTTCACCAAGTAACTCAGCAAATTTTGCCGCATGTTCTGCTTCTTCAAAAGCTATTCTCTTATAGGCTTCTGCAACCTCTGGAAAGCCTTCTCTATCAGCCTGCCTGCTCATTGCAAGATACATACCGACTTCTGTACATTCTCCCATAAAATTAGCTTTTAAACCATCAACGACTTCCTGATCCAAGCCTTTTGCAACACCTATTTTATGCTCATCAGCCCAAGCCATTCCTTCACTAGCTACCTGCTCAGCAAATTTTTCAGCTGGAGCGCCACACTGTGGACATTTATCAGGTGCTGAATCTCCTTCATGAACATAACCGCAAACTTTACAAACAAATTTCTTCATATAAAAACCCTCCGCATAATATAATTTTTTATTTTTTGACTCTTAACTGTCAATTGTTTTACAAGTATTTATATACCCCTGTATCTTTTTGGCAAACATTTTATTTTAAATATTCATAAATTTATTAATAATTTACACTATTACTTTTTTAGTAAACATTGTATAATAAATATGTATTTTAGTTTTTTTCTATAATTATATGTAAATGGATTAATTACTACATAAAGGCTGGTGCAATTTTGTATAAACATATAATCTTTGATTTTGATGGAACATTAGTTGATTCTACTAATATAATGATGAAAATATTAAACGATTTAGCACAAAAATATAATTTTAAAAAGCTGAGTGAGAATGATTATAAACAATTAAACAGCTTACCTATAAAGGAAAGGTTTAAAGTATTAGGTATTCCCTTTTATAGATTGCTATTTCTGAAAAAAGTAAGCGAGGAAATAAGAGAAACATATAAAAATTACCTATACTCCATAAAGTTTTTTAGCGAAGTCCAGGAATTACTTCTACAACTAAAAGAATTGGGGTTTTCATTATCTATTATTTCTTCAAATTCTATAGATAATATTTCGCAATTTCTAAAACAGAAGAATATACATTTATTTGATAGCATACATTCTTCTGAAGGTATATTCGGTAAAAGCCGGACTTTAAAAAAATTCCTCAAAAATAATAACTTAAATCATAAAGAGATAATTTATGTTGGTGACGAGTTTAGAGATATATTGTCTTGCAAAAAGTCAAATATTGATATTATATCTGTGACCTGGGGACTGGATAGTAGAGATCTGCTTCAATCTGTAAATCCTACATACCTTGTAGATAAGCGCTCTGAAATTATAGATATTATTAAGAAACGATGAAATATAATTTGTCCTATGGTTTATATAATTAATGAAAATAGTCAATGCAGGGTTTATTATCAGGAAATATACACTAAAGGACAGAAAGAATATATTGATGGAAACCTTGAAAATGGAGACAAAAGATTTAGAAAGGTTGAAACCTTTGATAAAATCTGGAACGAAAGCATTATTCCAATTGTAGCAATTGATAGTGAATATAGATTAAGAATAGTCTGTGGCAAATGCAAATAAATTAGTTAAGAAAACAGCTTCAGCGGTGATAAGCAGTAATGAGGAAGATGGGGTTGCAAAATTTATTCATGCAGAAATGAAAATTAGATAATGCTAAACTTTTAAAGGTAGTAATTACAATAATTACCACCTTTAAAAGTACATTCATTTATTTCATTATAGATTCATACTTCTCAATCAATTCATCTACTTTATCATTCCATTCTTCATCAACAATTTTCATCTCTGGATGCTGATCATACCATTTTAATATACCTTTAATTCCCTCTCTAAAAGTAACTGCTGCCTTAAAATCAGGGACAAAGCTTTTTATCTTCCTATTATCGAAAACAACGCTTACTGACTTATCACCTATTAGTCCATCATGTTTATGTGGCATGAAATAGCCTATCAAATCAGATGTAATATGTATAATATTTGGCTTTACCCCTATGCTGTCTCCAATAAAATAAGCAATTTGATCCCAACTAAGAGCCTCATCGGATGTTATATGGAATTTTTCTCCTATAGATTTTTCATTTCCAAGAAGACCTACAAAACCTTTAGCAAAATCAGTATTGTGAGTGAGTACCCATAAAGATGACCCATCGCCCGGTACAATTACTTTTTTTCCCTTCAACATTCTATCAATCAATGTCCATCTATATTTATCACTATTTAGGGCAAAAGGTATCATTTTCATTCCATATGTATGTGATGGTCTAACAATAGTCACAGGAAATCCACTTTTTTTGTATTCTTCAATAAGTTTTTCTTCACATGCAATCTTATCCCGTGAATACTGCCAATAGGGATTCTCTAAAGGCGTTTCTTCCGTAATAAGATAGCTCTTTGAAGGTTTCTGGTATGCAGAAGCTGAACTAATATAAATATATTGTTTTATCTTTCCTTTAAATATTTCTATATCGTTTTCTACATGTTCAGGAACAAATCCAATCCAGTCAACTACTATGTCGAATTGGTATTTATCAAGAATTTTTTTAACTTCTTTAACTTTTCTTATATCACCCTTAATAATTGTTGCACCAGCCGGAGCCAGACTATTCTGATTTCCTCTATTCAGAAGATATAGGTCAAAGCCCTTTTGTACAGCCAACTCAGAAACAGCTGTACTAATTGTACCTGTTCCACCTATAAAAAGTACTTTCATAGAATTCACCTCTCATGTAATCATTATTTACAATTTTATCATATTTTTATTTTTGATTCATTATTATATCTTCATAAACCTAAACTATATAGATATCAAAAAAGCTGCTCTCTTCAGCAGCTTTTTTACTTATGCTTAAATTAATTCCTCCAACTCACTTAATATTTCCTCAAACACTCTTAGTCCATCCTCAATAGGCTTTGGTGTTGTCAAATCAACTCCGGCTTTTTTGAGCAATTCAAGTGGATAATCAGAACCTCCGCTTTTTAAGAAGTTTATATACCTGTCAACTGCCGACCTTCCCTCTTTTAAAATCCGGGTAGACAATGAGGTAGCTGCTGAAAATCCTGTAGCATACTTATAAACATAAAAGCTGGTATAAAAATGAGGAATTCTAGACCATTCCATATCAATTTGACTATCAATTACGGCTTCTTTTCCATAATATTTTTCATTCAGCCCTCTATAAATTGTGCAGTAATCTTCTGTTGTAATGGCCTCTCCATGATCCGTTTTTTCATGAATTATTTTTTCAAATTCAGCAAACATTACCTGTCTGAATACTGTTCCTCTAAACTCTTCTAAATAATGATTCAAGAGATATGCTCTTTCTTTTTTATCGGTAGTATTCTTTAATAAATACTGCATTAGCAAGGATTCATTTACAGTAGATGCAACTTCGGCAACAAATATTTTGTACTCTGAATAAATATATGGTTGGGTTTTATTTGTATAAAATGAATGCAGCGCATGCCCCATTTCATGAGCAATTGTAAATACATCATTGATTGTACCCTGATAGTTTAATAATACATATGGATGAGTATCATAGGCTCCCCATGAGTAAGCTCCACTAGTTTTTCCTTCATTTTCAAATACATCTATCCATGATGAATCAAAGCCCTGTTTTAAATAGTTTAGATACTCTGGGCCTAATGGATTTAAGCCCTTTTCAACCATATCCAAAGCATCCTCATATTCAATATGTTTTTCCGGCATATCAACAATCGGCGTATATAAATCGTACATATGTATTTCATCAAGCTTTAGGGCTTTCTTTCTTAGCTTCATGTATCTATGCAATAAATGAAGATTATCGTTTATTGTTTTAATAAGATTATTGTACACATCTGTAGAAATATTGTCTGAATCCAGTGATGCTTCAAGACAGGAATTATACTTCCTTACAGTGGCATAAAACTTATTTTTCTTTACGTTGCTTGTCAGTGTAGATCCTAAAGTGTTCTTCATCTTTTCATATGAACCGTACATTGCCTCAAATGCATCTTTTCTAACTCTTCTATCCTTGCCTTCAAGGAATTTTATATATCTTCCTTTTGTAACTTCCACCTCTTCCCCGTTTTTGTCTTTTATAGATGGGAATTTTATATCCGCATTGTTAAACATGGTAAATATATCATGAGGTGCATGAGCTACCTCGGCAGACATGGCAAGTATTTGTTCTTCCTGCTGAGTAAGTATATGCTTCTTTTGACGTTCTATCTCATCTATAAACTGCTTATAGAGGCTTAAATCTTTATTCTCGCTAAAGAAAGACTTTACTTTATCTTCCGGTATAGTAATAATCTCAGGTACAATAAATGATATTGATGCATAAACATCGGTCATAAGAGCCATAGCTCTATCTGTAAGTGCCTGATATGTTGAATTTGAGTTGTTTTCATCCCTTTTCATTCTTGCATATACAAAAATTTTATCACATAGTGATGTTAACTCATCGGATTTTTTTAAACAGTTAAGCAGGTTCTTTGAGCTTTGTCCCAATACCCCGTAAAATTTTTTAATCTCTTCTGACATGGATTTAACTAACTTAAAGTCTGCCTCCCATTTATCCGTGGAGTCATATATATCTTCAACCTTCCACTTATATTTACTTTCTATTTCATCCCTTTTGGGTAGTGAGTTATTAGCCATATTATTACCTCCATCTTTATATACATTTTTTTATAATACTAACCACATTATACCCTAAAGAAATAATATATAACAAGAAAATTTTTACATAGGATAAATACAAATTCTATATATGCCGCACAAAAGATTTTAAATTTTATTTTTGTGTACTTATATTATCTTAATCTCTTATGGCAAAAATCTAATTATTCATATGTCATTTCATTTTTGCGATTTATATAATCTCTAAAAAAGACAAAAAAATACCCGAACATTACGTACCGGGATTTTGGGGAGCATCGTTCACTCTCATATATATTTTACACTATTTATTAATTTTTATCAATATATTTCCCTGTAATTATACTTCTTCAGGCTCTTCATATTTAATCCCAAACGTTTCAACAGTTACTTTTTTCATAGCCTGTTCTTCTAAAGGTCTATCACTATAGTCTGTCTTGGTTTTTACAATTCTTCCCACTTCATCCATACCCTCTGTAACACATCCAAAAGCAGCATAATCACCATCCAGGTGAGGTGATTTTTCTACCATAATAAAGAATTGTGATCCCGCTGAATCAGCAAATCTGGATCTTGCCATTGATAGAACTCCCTTTTCATGTTTCAATTCGTTTTTAAAACCATTGCTTGTAAATTCACCTTTTATTGAGTAACCAGGATTACCCATACCTGTTCCTTCAGGACAACCTCCCTGAATCATAAAACCTGGAATAACCCTGTGGAATATAAGCCCATCGTAAAACCCTTTATCAATTAGTGAAATAAAGTTTTTAACTGTATTAGGAGCTATTTCAGGATAAAGTTCAGCCTTTATTGTATTTCCATTTTCCATCTCAATTGTCACAATTGGATTTTTATTCATTTGTATCTTCCTCTCTCAAATCATTATGATACATATTATAACAGTTCCTTTTTTACTAAGCAAGAATGTGAACGCAATCAAAATAGGAATAATTGTTAAGTGATGCGGATTTTTTATGTCATTTAACAACTATCCCTATTTCTTTCCTCATAGCTACATATTCATATGACCTCGCGTATTGATTCCGCCAATACCTTCTTTTCCCGATACAGTTAACTGAATAACCTCATTAGGTGTGACAATTCTTCTATTATCTGTCGAAGCTACTTTTTGGCCAACGATTGCAGGATCCAATGCGTTAATTAATATACGTCCCGGTGAACTTGCAAAATTTGCACCGGCTTCCATTATACCTTCATAATATGATTGACATGCTCCTGCAAAGATACAAAGTTTATCATAACTTGCTTCATATTTACGTGCTTCCTTTACAGATTGAATAAAATACTGTGAATTTCTATAATTACTAACAGACTGTAAATTGCTTGTGTTCTTCTTAATTGCATCATGTCCGGTAACGACTAATATATCTGGCTTGTATTTTTCCAGAAGAGGAATAATAATCTCCGGTTGTCTATCTTCATTAATAAAATCACCAACCGCTCTGACATTTTCCTCTCTGTATTGTCTTAGGCATCGATTCATATAATCTTCGTCTCCATCAATATGGAGTACTTTTCCAGTTCTCCCTCTAAAAATTGGAAGATTAAATAATCCTCTACTATGGCTTCTAGAATAGGCATATCTTGCTATCCTGCTAAGCTCTCTTTGCATCTGGTTATTAGCCTTAGTTGCATCCTTTTTAACTAAATCACTACCATCAGAATCTGCTCTTAACCTATATAATAACCCTTTTAAGATATATGTTGGAGTCCCCTTATCTTCTATCTTGTCTATTATTCTAAAGAAAATATCTCCTCCGTAAGAGTTTCTTACTACAATATCCCCGACCTTTAAATTATCCATAATTACCACCCTATCAAATTATTTTGAATGATACATAATATGTTGACAGGGGGTATTACGATACTAAAAATTACTTTTTTGTTTGTTTTTTAATTTAAAAAAACTTGCACTAATTAAAGTACAAGCTTTCTATATATAAGTCAATAAGTACTTTACAGTAGGAAAAGGTATGCTGGAAAAA
>CAYYEC010000186.1:0-7720 GCA_964470745.1 uncultured Eubacteriales bacterium
GAAGTATAGAATGATTACCCTTAAAAAAGTTGTCTAGAAAACTGTTGACAATCCATTATGTAAGAAATACCCATATATTCTCTCACATCATTAGGTTCATTAACTATAGAAAATAAACTAATCTTAAAACTCATCTTCATCCACCCAATTAATTAAATTTTTAAGTTTGTACTCACTTTTCTAATCCACACTGAGATTCAATGGTGATCCACAATCTAGTATAAGTAGTTACTAAATAAACTCTCTAGGGTGTTACACTTTTTCTTTGCACTTTGTCACACTTTGGGGCAGCAAAAAACAATTAGTTAGATAGCGCATGACGTTTTAATTAGTACGAGGCTACCACTCATTATTAAAGAAAGAAGAGATAAATCACCAAAGATACTCCGATTTCAATATGGCCCACAAAGCAGTATTTGAATATATTGAATCTTGGTACAATATAAAAAGAATTCAATTATATGACTCCTTAGGTAGTTCATGTAGTTGCCTGATACTCTGAATCAAAAGTTAAACTTTTTATGTCTACGTTATTGACACAGCTTACGTATAAGATTCACACAAATATTTATTTAACAAGAGATTTATAAAATTAGAAAGTTTTTCGAATTTATCAATGACCAGATCTTCATCATCAAAATTAATTTGCAATTCATCTTCCAGATCTACTATTAATTCAATGAACAGATAAGAGTTAAAATTGAGATCTGTTAAGATATTGGAGGAGGAGGAAATTTCATTAATATTTACATCCGAAAGACTTACTTGAATGGCTAACCTTTTTACTATATTTTCAACTTCTTCATAATTCAAATTTTTCACCACCTTATATTTAGATTCATAAGTTAATAGTTCTTTAATAAAAATATATTCTAACTGTTAATTTTAGTTATAGATAGTTGTCTATAATTTTTACCTGTTGATGTTTTTGGAATAGCATTAACGATATAAAATTTCCTAGGTACTTTGTAATCTGCCAGATATTTTTTGCAGTATAAAGTAAGTTCTTTTTTCGTATATTTAATATTTTTTAAAACGATTTGTGCAACTACTATTTCTCCAAAAATACTACTTTTTTCACCATATACTCGCACATCTTCAATTTCCAAATTAGACATCAAAAGATTTTCTATCTCCTCTGGATATACATTACATCCGCCAGTAATAATTAAATTATTTATGCGCCCTAGTATATAGATATATCCATCTTCATCAATTCTGGCAAGATCTCCCGTATAAAGATATCCATCTTTAAGTATTTTTTTTGTTTCCTTCTCATTTTTATAATAACCTTCCATAATACATTTACCACTTACAATTAGCTCGCCATAACCGTTATCACCCACAAGTATTTTTGCATTAGTTGAAGGTATGACCTTTCCAACTGAACCTATCTTATCTTTATATCTACAAGGCTCAACCTGAGTGATAAGTGGCGAGGATTCAGTCTGCCCATATCCTTGCGTAAAAACAATGTCGGGATATTTTAATATTAAAGACTTTATAGTATCATACGCTATGTTGCTACCTCCAAAACCAATATGACGTAAATTATATAGACTTGAAATTTTTTTTGCATTGTCAATTTGTTTCAGCATCAGAGGCACACATTCAATCCAAGTAATATTTTCTGTTTTAATAACATCCAACAAATTTATAACCGTAAAGAATTTATCCATAATAACAAAAGACAGACCATGAAATATATAATTCAACATTTGCAACGTATGACAATAGGCACCTGTGATTGGTAAGACAATTAGTGGAATATCCGTTTTATGTAGTTGTGTCATAGAAGCATGTTCCTTTAAATTTGTAATGAGATTGTCAGCAGTTAACATTACAAATTTAGAAGCAAAAGTAGTGCCAGAAGTACTTAACATTACCGGATATTTCACAAAATCAGTTACTGTAGTTCTTTGTTTTTCTTCTGGTATTTCTTCTAAAAGCCTGATCGTTACCGTCATTAACTCAACAGTTTTAGTAACTTTACATAAATAATCTCTGTTCGTAATCACTATATTGCAATCACTTGCTTTAATCATATCAGCTAATTCCAGTTCACTTGCAGATATATTTATTGGAACGACTGTTCTATTCGCATATTGTACTGCAAAATATGCTATTAGAAAATCTAAACCATTAGGTAAAAAAAGAATGATATTGCTACTAAAATTCTCATGGTTTAATAAAAATGATTTTTCTTCCGCCATTGTATGCAGCATAGAATATGTGATAGATTGCTGACCAAATTTAATAAGTTTTGAATTATCTTTCTGTCTACGTAGAAGATCTGCAATTATCAAAATAACACCTCCAGTCTAAAATGTTATAATTATTATATGAAAGTAGTCAGCCTATATCACAGAAGTATTCCCCAAGACTACTCTGGTCCTAGTATGAAAGATTTCAACGTAACAAAATTGACCCCCAATTATAATATCCATTTCATAATTTAAGCTCAATATTTTTCATAACTTTTATAATATTCTACTAAGTCATCTGCAATTTGAACTTCATAATCTGATATTATTTTTATTAACTGAATAAGCTTATCAGATTTATATTCAATCTTTTGTTTAATTAAACACTTAAACATAAGCATTCTTAAGCGATTCCAATAGTGAACTGATTCAAGTAAATTTTTCTCAACTTTTTCCAGACTATATGAAAAATTATTTTTAATAATATTGAGGAGTTCTATATAACACATTCGATTATCTTCAATATTTTTTAGTTTTCGTATCAGAGGTATATCGTAAATATTTAATTTACCACATAGTTCATTTGAAACATTTATGTTTTCAATATCTATGGCGAATTCACGAAATGAAGTTTGAATATTTTGATCTCGGCTATAAGAAATAATATTATCCTTCAAAACTGTCAAACAACCAGAAAATACAGTTTCTTTTTCCTTTAATATCTGTATATCCTTGCAATGCCCCTCACACAAAACAGCCGAATCCTCAGAAATGAACAGTAAGTTTTGAGTAAAATACGGATCAAGGCATAAAAATTTTTTGTTTGAATATCCTACAATTAATATATTATGATTTATATGACGCTGCATATAAAGAGCATTCCAGTTACAATAATATACATCTGTATATAAAAGAACATTTCCCCCTTCCGATAGGATTTTTTTAATATGGGAAATCATACTAACTTTTGTATCAAAAAAATTCTGATATAATTTGATAAAATGAAATTGCAATAAACACTCATCTAAATCGTAATCAGGTCGAGAAACACTTATTTTTTCTGCAATAAGATTTTTTGTATTATTATAAGTAAAATATAAATGATCCGAAAAAAGCATAAAAAAAGATCTGTTATAATATAGTGCTACTGATATAATATTAGCAATATAACAATTATAATATTTATTCTTAAAAGTTTTTTGGATCATTCTTTATCTCCTCTTACTATTTTCCTTTTCCTATTCCACTGTACTAATAATACCTTAGATTGGTAAAATCATATTTGCTTTAATTGTTTCATAATTGATGGATATAAAGACAAATCCGTTTCTTTCATATTCACTAAAATTAATTTCATTATTGTAGGTTGTGGTAATATATTATATTTCATCGCTAGTAATCTCATTTCATTAGCCTTTTCTGCAAGTTCATTTAATGATTTTATTTCACTAGCTCGTAAAGTAAATAAGTTCTTATCAGATAAATAGCAAAATCTCAGTTGTTTTATATGTTAACCTAATATACTTTATTAAAAATATTTTCTTGTGATACACACCCTAAAAACGAAGATAACATTTGGTTTATATTTACTTTTCGACTTGCAGTGTAAATAAATTCATTAACCTATTGTTAAAGTAAAATCCATTATATACATAATTCTATTTTTATAATATGCATATTGGGCATATTACAAAATGAAATATAATTGATAATCTTTTGCTGTTTCAAACTAACAACACTCCTGTACACATTCGCATGATTTTTTAACTTTTGTACCACTCCCTCTTTAATTTGTACTATGGGCGCTGTCCATGCAATATCTTCACCAAAGCAAGGAAATCCATTCTTATCTGAAAGTGCTATTTCTATATGTTCTGAAGTACTATCTGTATAAATAATATCTATATAATCTGTAAAACTACCATTATCAGAAAATCCATAAATACATATATGAGTTATCTTATGGAAATAAGTAACTGGTATTTTTTGATTTTTACAAATCATATTATCATAAAATCCGAATTTTTCAGTTTTTGTGATATCGTGATCTAAAAATTTTATTTTAGCCTCATCACTTTTCACAAGCTTTTCACAGGATTCAATAGAGTCTTGGGAATAATTATCGTTTTTATACTTATCAAAAACCACATTATATTTGTTGGTAAATTCAATGTGTTTTTTAGTGGCAGGACGAATTATAACTTCTTGACCACATTTAATTTTAGCTAAATCTTCAATGAGCTCGTTATTAAAATCATTTAATTCTTTTATATATATCGAGATTTTGTCGAAATTTAGTGTCTCTTTTTTGACATAATATTTATAGATTGATGAATATAAAACATTCCACTTATCAGAAAACAGGTAAAATTTATATATGAAATTTTTTAATAAATCATTTTGAGTATTTTCATATATGTAATTCAAAGCAATTGTAAATAAGTACTTTTGTCTGGCTGCTTCTTTTAATCTTTTTATTAATTCTTTTTTTGTTTCATATTTATTATTGTAGAAGTTCTTCAAGGCACTTAGCAGACCATTATAACTTTGATCACTTTCTTCTCGATAATTATTTTCTAAATATTTCGAATATAAAATATCTATAGTGATTTTTAAAGGAAAATAATCTTCGTTTTTTCTAAAAACAAAAAGCTTTATTTTATTATCATCATTTCCAAAAACTTTAGAAATATCCGTTTCAATAACATTAACTAATAAATGTACATCATATAAATATATAGTTCCTGTATTCTTTTCATAATGTATTAATAAAAATGGATAGAAATCATGAACCATTCTAATAGAATTATCTATTTTTAATAAATTTTTATAAACTTTACTATCTACAACAAAGCCTATTATTCTATCATCTGAGTATTCAAAAAAATCTGATACATTTTTAGAATCTATGCTTAATATATCATATGAAATATTGTGATACTTTTTCAGCAATTCATTATAAGTACATTCAACTATGCAATCTTCAATTTTTACTGGCCTTCGCTTTAACTTTTCATGATTAAATTTAAATTCCCAAGAATTCAAATATATCATTTGATAATCTTTTTTTAAAATTTCACCGGCTGCTTTAATTAATCTATCATCGCACATGAGGTGTGTACTAAAATCTCTAATAATAGGACTTTTCATATCTATTCTCCATTCCGCAACCAAGTGGCAGCACATATAATGATAAAAGTTTTAACTATCCATATATTTTTATACAATAATTTCAAGATATCTTTCTACAAATCACTGTAAGACAAATCATAAAAATTCTCTATGTTTTAGGAAATACTTCAATCAGGTAATTTCAATCTTTTAATGCAAATAAATAGTTTATTAGAATGGATTCCAAATGTCAATCATCGTCTTCTGATCAAACCTTCTGCCCTTACCTCCTGCAGTACAATACTGATTTCAATTTTATAAAATTTCCAAAATGTATAGCTAGCGGAAACTAGAGATGTTTGTCACAAATATTCTGATTGGAAGGTTAATCTTTCAATCAGAATTAAAGATGGCATAAGTAATAATCAGTCTCCAAATTATTACTTATACTTATCAGACACATTCTATCTACGTTCATCATAAAAATAATTCTCTACCGAAAATAATGTCACTAAATAAAACTTATAATTTAGTTACTTTTTCAATAGCTTCTATATTTTTTAATAAAGCTTTTCCTGTTAGCATATCTACATGATTACCATATCCCTGAATTAAATAAAAATGCTTTGAGGTTAAATCATGATAATAATCAGTACAAATATCACTATTTTCAGATGTTAATAAATAAATATCTGCGTTAATCGGCGTGTCCATCTTTTTGTTATTATAATATCTTGCATATGCCTCAATATTCTTATTTACACCATCTGTAATTTCTAGTAAATGTAATGAAAAATAATATTTCTTAATTTTTTCTAAACGCTCAGATGTAACCCAAGTATTATTTACATAGCTATCAATAAGAATTAATTTACTTACCTCTATACCTATTGTTTCTAAATATAGAGCTATATCATAGGCCAAAATACCTCCTGCACTATATCCGATAAGAACTATCGGTTTTTTAGACTTACTAATAATATAATCTGAGTAAACTATGTTCCTCTTATCATCATTTATAAAATTAAAACAATAAAAAGAATAGTCTTTCATCTCTTTTGCAAAATCCTTATAAACAACTCCAAATGAAAACATCGGTGGAAAAGTAAAAATAGAAAATTCCTTATCACCATTAAAGTTTACTAAAATATCCTCATTTTGATATTGAATGTATAATGGTGATTCAAGCATTATTCCCAACCCTCTAACCGTGGGATTTTTAATAATGTCTTCTAAACTTACTTTAATACCAACCTCTTTATCAATTAGAGAAGAAAGTACAATGGCCTTAAGAGAATGTCCTCCTATATCAAAAAAGTTATCATTAACTCCAATAACATCTGTTGATAATATTTTCTTCCATATTTTAACCAGCTTCTCTTCTATCAGACTCTTGGGCGCCTCGTACAGCCTTCCATAATCCATTTTACCCTGTCTTTGCTCCAGTTCTTTCTTATTGATTTTTCCGCTAGACAACATTGGTATAAAATCTATTAAAATAAATTCACTTGGTATCATATATTCTGGTAAACTGCTGCTCAAAAAAGAACGCAGTTCTAAAGCTGTCACCTCTTTTTCAGGTACAATACATCCCCTTAAATGTTTGTTCCCATTCTCCTCTCCTATTGCCAGAACAACAGCCTCCTTTACAGCAGGATGCTTGCGGAGATGGCTTTCTATTTCACCTAATTCTATTCTATATCCGCGTATTTTCACTTGCTTGTCTATTCTTCCCAGGTATTCTATATCACCATTCGGCAGCCATCTTGCCAAATCACCTGTATAATACATTCTTTCGTTTTCTCTGAAAGGATCCGCAGTAAATTTCTCTTTGTTTAAATCTTCACGTCCTAAATATCCACGTCCTATCCCCACTCCAGCTATACACAGTTCTCCTGCAATACCAATTCCCTGCAGCTTTTGGCTACGATCAAATATATATGCGCGGTGATTTTGAATCGGCTTTCCAATCGGCACTGGCGAATCACCTTTTTCAATTATATGTGCAATGGAATATACAGTTCCTTCTGTTGGTCCATATAAATTTACAAGCTTTATGCCAATAAACTTCTGAAAAAAGCCATTTACTGTTTCAGAAAATACTGCTTCCGCACCTGTAAAGATGTATTTCAGACTGCTTATGTTATTCTGGCTGTTATTATCTACAACATCCAAAAAGGCTTTCAATGCAATTGGTACAAAAAACACATGGGTTAAATTATACTCTTTTATTGTTTTCCATACCAAGTCAGGATCTCTTTCATATCCCTTATCTAATAAAACCAAATGACCCCTTCCTGCAAACCAAGGAAACAACTCTACCACTGATGCATCAAAACAAATATTTGTCTTTAATAAATAAGAATCATTGTCTTTGCTCGGATACTGGGTTTCCAAATCAAACA
>CAYYEC010000187.1:0-5006 GCA_964470745.1 uncultured Eubacteriales bacterium
AACTTAGTTTTGAGAAACGTGCCAAGGATTTAGTATCCAGAATGACTCTTGAAGAAAAAGCATCCCAAATGAAATATGATGCTCCTGCTGTTAAAAGGTTGGGGATTCCGTCCTATAATTGGTGGAGTGAGGCGCTTCACGGCGTAGCACGTGCTGGAGTGGCAACGGTATTTCCACAGGCAATAGGGATGGCTGCAGCATTTGATGAAGAAATTATTTACCAGGTTGCCAGTGCTATTTCAACGGAAGGACGGGCAAAATATCATGAATTTCAACGTGAAGGTGACCATGATATATACAAAGGCTTAACATTTTGGTCTCCAAATATAAATATTTTCAGGGACCCAAGATGGGGAAGAGGACATGAAACACTGGGAGAAGATCCATATCTAACCGGACGACTTGGTGTTGCATTTGTAAAAGGAATGCAGGGAGACCATCCCAGGTATTTAAAAACTGCAGCATGTGCCAAACATTTTGCAGTTCACAGTGGTCCTGAGGATGAGAGACATTCATTTAATGCTGTTGTATCCCAAAAAGATTTGTGGGAAACATACCTTCCAGCTTTTGAAGACCTAGTAAAAGAGGCTAAGGTAGAGTCTGTAATGGGTGCATATAACCGTACAAATGGGGAGCCATGCTGTGGAAGTAAGACATTATTGAAAGAAATACTAAAAGATAAATGGGGATTTGAGGGGCACATTGTTTCGGATTGCTGGGCAATCAAAGATTTTCATGAACATCATTTAGTGACAAAAACAGCTCCCGAATCAGCCGCACTCGCATTAAAAAATGGTTGTGATTTGAATTGTGGTAATACATATCTGCATATGATGATTGCGTTTAATGAAGGATTAGTTACAGAAGAAGATATTGATGCAGCAGTCACAAGATTGATGATGACACGTATGAAGCTTGGAATGTTTGATGCTCCGGAAAATGTTCCTTTTAGCTCAATTCCATACGAAAAAAATGATTGTGAAGAGCATAGAACGCTATCATTAGATGTAGCAAAAAAATCTCTGGTGTTATTAAAGAACACTAAGAGGATACTTCCTCTTAGTCGTAATCAAATTAAGTCAATTGCTGTTATTGGCCCAAATGCAGACAGTAGGGCAGCTCTTGAGGGCAACTACTGCGGCACGGCCTCAGAATATGTTACTGTGCTTCAAGGAATACGTGAAGCTGCTGCTGATGGTACACGCATATTCTACTCAGAAGGTTGTCACTTATGGAAGAACAAAATTTCAGGATTGTCTCAGCCAAATGACAGGATAGCAGAAGCTGTCTCGGCAGCAAAAGCAGCAGATGTAGCTGTGGTGTGTCTGGGCTTGGATGCCAGCATTGAAGGGGAAGAAGGAGATACAGGAAACGAATATGCAAGCGGAGATAAAAAACATCTTAAATTTCCGGGATTGCAGCAGGAGCTACTGGAAAAAATATATGAAACAGGAACTCCGACTATTCTTGTTATTCTTTCAGGAAGTGCCTTAGCTTGTATCTGGGCAGACGAAAAAATACCTGCAATTATTCAGGGATGGTATCCTGGCGCACAAGGAGGCAGGGCAATTGCCTCTGTACTTTTTGGAGATACGAATCCTTCTGGTAAACTTCCTGTTACTTTTTATAAAACAACAGAAGAGCTTCCTGAATTTCATGATTATTCTATGAAAAACAGAACATATCGCTACATGAAGAATGAAGCCCTTTATCCATTTGGTTTTGGTTTAAGCTATTCAAGTTTTGAATACTCAAATTTAGAACTTGATAAAAACGAATTAAAAAAGGGTGATTATCTAAATGTAAGTGTAATGGTTAAAAACACTGGCAAAAGTACGGGAGATGAAATTGTCCAGTTATATCTTCGTGATTTGGAAGCAAGTGTTGATACTCCCAATTGGTCTCTTGGGGGTTTTCGACGTATACAAATTGCTCCGGATGAAACAATAAAGGTAAAGTTCACGGTAACTGACAAACAGATGTCCATAGTGGACAATGAAGGCAATAGAGCAGTTGAACCAGGAAGATTTATATTATATGTTGGGGGAAGCCAGCCGGATATTAGAAGTATCGAATTAATGGGTAAATCTCCGTGTATGGAAGAATTTATAGTAAGATAAAGAGAAGCCACTGGTTTATTAAGGAAATAGTACCATAGAGGTTATCAAGGTATTATTTTCTTAAAACCATGGAAGGTGGATATCCCTTTATTTTTTTAAAAATATTACTAAAATAGTATACATCACTGAACCCGCATCTGTCCGCAACTTCAGATACAGAGAAACCACCGGTAGAAAGCAGCATCTCGGCGTTATTTACCCGGATGAGATTAATAAATTCCTTGATAGTATAATTTAAATTCTTTTTAAATAAATCACCAAGATAAACAGGGTGCAGATTGACTAAACTGGCAAGTGTATTCATATCCAGTACATCTGAATAGTTGTCAATGATGTATTCTTTAACAATATTGACCCGTAAATCATAAGGACTGGACGAACTATCAAAATATATTGTGCTAAGGAGATGGTGAATAATTAGCAGGAAACGTCCTCTTGCATTCATCAAATATCCAGATGGTTTGCTCATCCATATATGAGTAAATTCTTTTATATATCTAAGAATCTCACTTGACAGCTTGTTTTTTGTGACAAATGGCAAAGCAAGGCGAGTATGAATAGCATCATATAGCCATTTAAAGTTAAAGGCATAAGAGTGCATGGGAGATTCCTTTATTGTATGGGCTTCACGCACGCTGCCTTCAGGTATATATATAATATCACCAGCCTGTACAGTGTAAAGTTTTTCATTTATATAATAATTGCTTTTACCTTCCACAACAAAAGTCAAATCATGAAAGTCAATTTTTTGTTTGATGATTTCCCATTCAGGAAAGCATCTTCTATCAACAAAATATTCTACATCTGGAATAAGATACTGATATTTATCTATATCGACCATTGTTGACACCCTTTCAAAAAATATATGTATTTATTGTATAAAACAGAAAAGATTATTTCAACTGAAGATTATTAAAGTGGATGAATTTTTTAATTATAAGATATTATAAAGTATTGACCTCAGATAGAAATAAAAAATAGAAATTAATATATTGTTAAAAATTACAATATATATTCGACAATTTTTTTTATTAAAAAGCAGGAATTATGTAATTTGATATCGAATACATTACAATTGTATGTATTGTTTATTGCTAAATAGAGTCCTGATAAGATATAGAAAAGGTACTTAAATTGAAGTATCTAAATGCTAAATAGCTCAATACAAAAGAAAAATGAAGGAGGGCTTTATGTCTGGATATGTTTACCCTGCTGTTGTTTTAGTAATCGTAACAACAATACTATTTACATATATATTGCATAAAAAAAAGTTATTAACATTACAATACTTATTTTCAATTTTAATAAGTTCAATAGGGTCAATAATCATAAGTATATTATTTCCTTTATCCTTGGATACATTCACAAACGTGTATTTGTTGCAAATGGCAATAGCTATAATAGTTACTTTGATGGGATACATAACAGTTGTATTGTTACTTACAGTATTTATATCTTCTGTAATTACAGAAAAGAGTATTGAAACGTTCATAAGAAAAATTAAAATGTTTTTTCAAAATTTCAGAAATAAAATTTCAAAAATAATTTTTTCTATAAGCGAGGTCATGATTTCTAACAAAGAGAAGAAAATTTGTAAAGAAGAAGAAAAAGTGCATGAATCAGAAGAAAAAGCTGAAGAAAAAGAGACTTTTATGTTAAAAGCTGAAGAAATACATGAAAAATTAGTTGACACTCAGCAAAATATTGATAAAATGAGAGTAGAAGAATTTAGTGAATTGAATACTCCTGAGGAAATAAATGAAAATCTGATTGAAGGAGATTTTCAAAGTAATGATATTGAACCAATATTTATTCAAGATTATATAGAACAGGCATTCAGATATAAAGAAAAAGAAGAATTTGAAAAGGCTATTGAATGCTATATGGAAGTACTTGAAAGAAGACCAGATAATAGTACAATTTTTTGGATAGTATTAGATATATGTGTAATGTACAAGAATTTAGGGCAGACAGATTTGGCGAAAGACATTTTGTCTACTTACATGGAAGCATATGGGAATTTGATGGATTCAGATATAAAGAATGAAATAGAAAAGAATTTATAAATTTTGTATATATTAGTTGTATAATCTATATTTGCCAAGAGATATACTAATACTGTAAATGTGGTTTTAGTATATCTATAAAAATTTAATATTACTATATCTTTTATAGATTATATATAGCAATTTCGAAGGGGGTATATTTGGTAATGAAAAAGACACAAGAAATATTAGGATTACCTATAATAAGTATTTCTGATGGTATTGAAGTAGGAAAGGTTAAGAGTATTATAATTAATGCAGACAAAGGAGCTATCGATTATATTGTAGTTGATAGTGGTATTCAAATTCTTAGTGCAAGAGTTATACCTACAGAAAATGTACTTGGGATAGGCGAATATGCGTTAACAATTGAGAATGATGAAGCTATTAATGATATCAGCAAAATTCCTGCTGCAATTGATTTACTTCAAAAGAATATTCTTGTTAAAGGTACTAAGGTTTTAACTAAGAAAGGTAGATTAATAGGCGAGATAGGTGATGTTTTTGTTGATGAAGACAATTGCTGTAATATTATTGGTCTAGAATATATTGCCGATATAACCCAGAAGCGTATAAGGATAATACCTAGAGAAAGTGTTATAACTTTTGGTAAGAATTTAGTGGTAGTTGAAGATAATGTAGAAAGTAATCTTTTAGATAGCTCAAGCCAACTAAATTCTGGCAAGAATTTAGAAGGTGAAAAAAAAAATTTAATAACCAGTACTGAAAGTGAAATGGATACAAAAGAATTTGATTTTGGTCAAGAAATTCAATTGGATGAGACTGATAATTTAGATTTTGATGAAGTATACAGAGATATTGGTCCCTTGGATTCCATAAT
>CAYYEC010000187.1:5016-7685 GCA_964470745.1 uncultured Eubacteriales bacterium
GTATCAGAGGTGGTGGATTCCGAGGAGAGTCCAGACTTTGAAATAGATTCTTTAGATGAAGCTTCTGACGAAACTGGGTTAGAAGAAGAAAAAGCATATGAAGTAGAATCTAAAATTGAAAGCGAAGATAGTTTTAATTCTGGTGTTACCTTAGATGAAAAGGTAGCATTACTTAATCAGGAGGTTACCGGTAAAGGCAGTACCTTTCAAGATAAAGAAGTTTCTTCAACTGTTTCTGAGGATGATTCAGGAAATGAAGCTAGTAATGCAGCGGACTTATTCGAACAAAGACAAAGGCAATATCTTATTGGAAGACGGTCTACAAAAACAATAAATGATAAAGTAGGTAATATTATCGTAAGTGAAGGAATGCTTATTGATGATAGTATTATTGATATTGCAAAGTCTAATGGAAAATTAATTGAATTAGTTATGAATAATAAAGCCTAAGTTATATTGACAAGAATGCATTTGTAAAAAAATAATTATTTAAAGTGGAAGGAAATACAGCTTCCACTATAATTTTGGTACACCCTCAAGAACCCCCTATGAAGGGTTAGCTAAAAAGTATAAATAATATTTTATGTTTCCTTAGATATCTTGGTTATTGACATTTAAATGAGTCTTGAGAATGACTTCTCATGGCTCATTTATTTTTAGGAGTGAAAAAAGTGTATAAAGTTAATAAAAGGATTTTGTTAATAGTTATTGTACAATCTTTTATTGTAACTTTTGGAAGCCTTATATTTTATTCTACTCAAAATAATGATAAGTTTCCTCAAAATTCCTGGATTAGTGAAGTACAAATAGGAGGGTTAACTCCTGAAAGTGCAAAAGAAGAAATTAAAAAATACTATGATACAGTGAAAAATGAAAATTACTGTATCATTAAAACCGACTTAAATCAACAATTCAAAATAAATTTAAGTGATATTGAATTAAATATTGACTATGATGCAACAATAAGGCAGGTTTATGGTAATAGTTTTAAAATAAGGATTCCGGTTTTTTCTCCAAAAGGTAAAAAAACTGTTTATAGTCCTGTATGCTATATAAATAAAGAAAAATTAAAGGAAAAGCTATTACAGATATCTTCAATGATTGATGAAAATCCTGAAAATGCTGATATTTTTCTTGAAAATGGAAATGTAATTAAAATAGCCGGGAAGCCAGGAAGAAAATTAAATATTGGTAATTCAATTATAAAAATAGAAAATAGTTTATATGAAGATCTCCAAAAGAAAATAGACTTTAATATACAGAATGATTTTGAAATCCAAAAAGTATTACCTAAGATACAATTAATGGATTTCAGCGAGTTAACAGAGGTTATTTCAACCTACAAGTTAAAAGTAAACTCAGCTAATGATATTGAAGAAATTAAAACCATTGCTAAAGCAATAAATAAAACATTATTATTGCCTGCTGGGAGTAATAATGGAAATGAGGATACGGAGTTTTCATATAAAAAAATAATGAATAAGAATAATTTAATGAATAAGAATAATTTAATGAATAAGAATAATTTATTGATAAGCGAAGAAAACCAAGCTATGAATTTAGTGGCATCTACCATATTCGGGGCTGTTTTGAAAGCTGGAATAGATAAAGGTATATCGAGAAAAGGAAATGCTACAAAACCGGAATTTACTTTACCTGGATTGGATGTTTTGATAAATGATAAATATGATTTTAAATTTGTTAACACAAAAGATAAAGAAATAATGATTTTTGCCAGTCTAGCAGATGGAAATATTGAAGTTAATATAGTTGGAAATCAAGTTGGCAATAAGATGGACAGAGAGATTGAAACGGTGATTTCACAAATTATTGAACCTACCTGCATATTTATTGAAAATCCAAATCTAAAAAATGGTGAAGAGAGAATTTTAATAGAAGGAGTTAATGGTCTGATAATAAATGTATTTAGAATAGATAAGAGTAGTGGAAAGCAAACAAAGACATTATTGTATAAAGATGAATATGAACCAGTAAGTAGTATGATCGAAATAGGGAAAAAAACCATAGTGAAGGAACTAATAAATAAATAGATTTTTCTAAATGTTAAAATTTATTCCGGATTTTAAAGAGATGAATATATTGTCATTCGAATGACAATATATTCATCTCTTTTTGCGTTTTATTAAACTCCTATGATATACCATTGAGTAAATAGAGTGAGCAGAACTTAACAACCCCATCAATTAATACATTAAGAAAAATTTATTGCTTATGTGTAAAAAAACATTAGAAAATAAAGGAACTTTACAAAAAATATAGAATATATAAAATAAGGAAATAAATTTATTTTCAGATTGTTAAAATAACTTCAACTGCAATTTTGATATTAGCTCTTTCAAAAAGTTGGAGTAATATTTTAGACGATTCTTAGCATAATTTCTACTCAATTACACCACTTTTTTATACACTTTTAAAAAAAAATTACCTTTAAAACTCGGAAAGCAAAAACCCTAATGTAATTTATTTCTTGCTTTTAATATACTATTAAATAGTTGGCGTTCAAGAGTATAAATACAGATACATTAAAATAGATTGTTAAAAAATATACACATTTTTTTAGTAGAAGATGAATATTTAATATATATACATGTTATATAAAATTAAGTATAAAATTTCTTTTAAAATTCTGAGTCAGGGAGGGGTTATTT
>CAYYEC010000188.1:0-7661 GCA_964470745.1 uncultured Eubacteriales bacterium
TATATATGTTGCATTAAAGATATTGCATGGAAGGAATAAGCAACATATAAACAGAAGAATATTATTTTGCAATGTTTGAAGAAGAACGGTAAAATGTTTATTACATAAAATATAATTCTACATTTATATATACTTGGAGGTATAGAGTGAACTTTAAAGAAAAATATGATATTTGGCTTAAAAAAGTAAATCAAGCTTTACAAGAATATGTTGTGGTAAAACAGACTCCAGAGAAAAACGTATATGAGTCAATGAGATATAGCCTAATGGCTGGAGGAAAGAGGCTCAGACCTGTAATGGCGCTTGCAGTATGTGATTTATTTGATGTAAATGTAAATAAAATCTTACCTTATGCTTGTGCAATTGAAATGATTCACACATATTCATTAATTCATGATGATTTACCGGCTATGGATAATGATGATTATAGGAGAGGTAGATTAACTAATCATAAAGTATATGGAGAAGCAATGGCAGTGCTTACAGGAGATGCTTTATTGAATTATGCATTTGAAATTATGTTGAATGATGTTTTAAGTGGTGATTTAGAAGAAAAGAGTTATTCAATGGCCTCCAAGATTAGGGCGATGAGTTTAATTGCAAATGCATCCGGAGTTTCTGGAATGATTGGTGGCCAGGTAGTTGACCTTGAATCAGAAGGCAAAGATATATCAAAGGAGTTACTTGATTATATGCACAAATGTAAGACAGGTGCTATGATAAAAGTAAGTTTACTTGCCGCTGCTGCTATTTGTAATGCAAAAGAAGACGAGTTTTTGGCATTGGAGAAATACTCTGAAAAAATTGGGTTGGCCTTCCAAATAAAGGATGACATATTAGATGTTGAGGGAAATTTGGAAGCACTAGGTAAAATGGTGGGAAGTGATGAGGCAAATAATAAATCAACATTTGTTTCACTCTATGGATTGGAAGAGTCCAAAAAAATCTTAAATAATATAACAGATGAAGCCATAGATGCTTTAGAAGTATTTGGTGATAAATCCGAATTTCTAAAAGAGTTAGCTTTATATCTTGTTAAAAGAGAAAATTAATTATAAATCTATATGTTGCAATAAAGATATTAGATGGAAGAAATAAGCAACATATAGACAGAGGAATATTATTTTGTAATATTTGAATTAGAAATGTAAAATACTTATTGCAAAAAATATATTAAGGGTGGTTGGTGAGTTATGAATTTACTACAAGCTGTTATTTCTAATAAATCTATAACAGTTCCTGTTGTTGCCTGGTTTATTGCTCAGACATTAAAAGTAATTGGAGTAGTTGTGAGGCACAAAAGAATAGACTTTAGAAGATTTGTTGGTTCAGGTGGCATGCCTAGTTCACACGCTTCATTTATAGTATCATTATCAGCTGTAATCGGTAAAAATTATGGTGTTGATTCCGGTGAATTTGCTATATCTTTTGCCGTTGCGCTTATAGTAATGTATGATGCTGCTGGTGTTCGTAGAGCTGCTGGAAAACAAGCTGCAGTATTAAATAAATTAATTTTCAGTCATGATAGTAAAATGCATTTTGATGAAAAGCTGAAAGAATTACTTGGACATACTCCTTTTGAAGTTGTAATGGGTGCTTTATTAGGTTTATTTTTTGGCGTTTTATTAGGTTAATTAATTTAATTTATAGTAAGGTTTATGACTAAATATATATCGCAAAAATGAAACGATATGTTAATAATTATATTTTTGTGATAAGAGTTTAAGGTAATATAAGCGCACAAAAATAAAATATAGAATCTTTTGTGCGTTATATAGAGAAGGGGGAGAAATGTTTTGCTAGGAAAATTATCTAAATCTTTAGTTATGTTGATTGTAGTAATATTTTTGGGATTATGGCTAATTTCTGGAGTTTATACTTTGAATTCTGATGGTGGAGAAAAAGCCGTAATTATGAGGTTTGGAAAGTTCATTGATATTGTTGAGGTTGCTGGTTTGCATTGGCATTTACCATCTCCAATAGAAAAAGTTGAGATTGTTAGAGTTGAAGAAGTTAGAAGATTGGAATTTGGATTTAAAACAAGTTCAGTCGGAGATACAAAGTCAGCGTCACAATATACAGAAGTACCTAATCAGTCTTTAATGTTAACTGGTGATGAAAATATGGTCAATGCTGAAACTGTAGTTCAATATAAAATTGGTAATATAAAATCATATATATTTAGTGTTGATGATCCAGACGAAACATTACAAATTTCTGCTGAGTCAGCTATAAGAAGGGTAATTGCCAATCATGATTTAGATGAGGTTTTAACTGTAAACAAGTCTTCAATTCAAGATGAAATAAGAAAAGACCTACAAGAAATATGCAATAATTATAATATCGGTATTGATATCACTCAAGTTAATTTGCAAGCTGTTTATCCTCCAAATGAGGTTGATGAAGCGTTTAAGGATGTTGCAAATGCCAGAGAAGATAAAAATAGCTTTATAAACGAAGCAGAAAGTTATTCAAATGAAATAATACCAAAGGCCAGGGGTAATGCAGCTGCAATGATAAATGATGCCAATGCATATAAAGAAAAAAGAATTGCTGAGGCAAAAGGTGATGTAGCAAATTTCGAACAAATCCTTGAAAAATATCAGCTAGGTAAAGAAGTAACAAGAACTCGTATGTATTTGGAGACATTAGAAGAAATTCTTCCTGGTATTGATAAATATATAGTTGATGGTGATGGAAATACTATTAAATTTTTACCTTTGGATCAAAACAGTGTTGTTAGTGATAAGAAATAGAAGAGGGGTGTAAACAAGTGGATTTTAATAATATGAATAATTTTAATAATAACCCTAATAGTAATTTAAAACCGGAATTTAAAATAAATTTGAATAAATATAAGAGTGTTTTTAGGGTATTAGGAGGTTTGTTTATTGCATTAATTCTTGTTATTGTTTTTTTTAATGCATTTACATTTACTGTAGATGAAAGAGAACAGGTAATTGTTAAACAATTTGATAAAGTTGTTAAAGTAATTGTTGATGAAAAAACTGATGAAATTGTAGAGGATATTCAAAATCAGTTTGAAGGAGCAAAAGTATTAGATGGAAAAGGATTGTTTTTTAAAATCCCATTTATTCAGCAAACAAAAGCATATACAAATAAGCTTTTGACATATGATACTCAAGCAGGAGAAGTTACAACTAAAGACAAGAAGAAGATAGTTCTGGATAATTTCGCACAGTGGAAAATATATAATCCGGCATTATTTATTGCTACTTTAGGTGATGTTAGAAGTGCACATGCGAGAATTGATGATATTATATATTCAAAAATAAATGAGGAAATAGGTAGAGTTGACGCTCATGAGCTGATTTCAAATAAAGATTATGTATTCGAAATGTTAGATCGAGTGAAAAAAGATGCTAATGATAAGCTAAACATTTATGGAGTGTCTATTATAGATATTAGAATTAAGAAAACTGATTTACCTGAAGAAAATCATGAAAATGTTTTTAATAGAATGAGAACTGAAAGGGTAAAAGATGCAAATAAATATCGTTCAGAAGGTAAGGAACAAGCACAGATAATACGGTCAGATGCTGATAGGCAGGCAACTATTATTGAAGCAGAAGCCTATGAAAAAGCTGAAAAGATTAAAGGTGAAGGTGACGCTGAAGCATTAAAGATATATGCGGATGCTTATAACCAAGATGCAGAATTTTATACTTTTTGGAGAACACTGCAAGCTTATAAAAAAACTTTAGGCGATAAAACAAAAATCGTAATAGATCCTGACTCAGATTTTGCTAAATATTTATTTCAAAGTAAATAATATTTTACCGTGCGTAGTATATCGAGTACCTTTCAATGGGAATACTGTAAAAACTAGTATTCTTATTGAAGGGTGTTTTTTATGAAAAAAAATAGAATAAAATTTATAATAAATATTTTTTTTATTGCACTATTATTGCTTGCTGCAAGATTATTTTATTTACAAATATTTAAAGGACAAGAATATGCAATATCATCATCTGCTCAAAGGATATCAAATCTTGAATTTGAAAGGCCAAGAGGTAATATACTGGATAGAAATTTTATTTCATTTACAAATAGAGAGCCTAAAGTTATTCTTGTTGTAAAACCTTTATATCTGAGAAATAAGGATGATGATATTAAGAAGCTAAGTGAAATTTTAGGAGAAAACTTTAATATGATTAGAAGAAAGATTTATTCATTTCAGACCCCTATGCTTTTTGAAATTGATGAAGATAAAAAAGAGGCAATCACCGATATGAAGCTAGCGGGAATATCAACTATTTATTCATTGAAAAGATATAACGAGGACACTCTGGCAAAGCACATTTTAGGATATTTAAATAAAATTGATCAAGTTGGGCAAGCAGGATTAGAAAACTTTTATCAGGAGGTATTAGAAACAGATAATAAGAAAACTATAGGAGTTGTTACAGATGCAAGAAATAATTTAGTTGAAGGACTTGGCTATAGAGTATTTGATTCTGAGGAACAAAGTTCAAATCTGAACATTAAGCTGACTATTGATTATCACATCCAAAAAATTGTTGAAAATTCTATGAAAGAAAAGAATTTAACAGGTGCGATTATTATTGAAGATATATTAAATGGGGATATTGTAGCAATAGCAAGTAAACCAGATTTCAATCCAAACAAAGTAGAAGAATACTTATATAGTAACAATAAAGCACTTTTTAATAGAGCTGTGGCTTCCTATAATTTAGGTTCAATTTTTAAAATAATTGTTGCTGCTAAGGCCCTTGAAAACAATATTGAATTAGGTGATGAGTATTATTGCTCTGGTAAAATAGATGTTGGAGAAAATGAATTTAAATGCCATACCTATAATACAGGTGGTCATGGAAAAATTAATTTTGAGCAGGCTTTTGCTCAGTCATGCAATACATATTTTATAAATTTAGGTTTAAAGGTAGGTTATCAAGACATAATTGAGATGGCATCCAGGTTTGGTATAGGGGAGAAAACTGGAATAGTAAATCAGGGTATATTGGAATCGGCAGGTAATTTGCCATCTGTAAATAGTTATTACTCGACTGGAGATATTGCAAATATATCAATAGGTCAGGGAGGAATTATGGTAACTCCTCTTCAAGCAGTTAATTTTGCTGCAATAATTGCTAACGGAGGAATTAGAAATTCTATGAACATAGTAGATTCTATTGTAGATAAGGAAGGAAACATAATTAGGTCCTTAAAAGTAAATAAAGGTGAAAGAATAATATCAAAGGAAATTGCTGATAAAATAAAATCAATGATGGTTGAAACCGTAAATACAGGAACAGGCAAGTTAGCAAATATAGATAGTTATGGAGGAGCAGGGGGTAAAACAGGAAGTGCAGAAACTGGCCAATTCATAGGTGATAAGAAAATTGTACATGCGTGGTTTGTAGGTTTTTTCCCTATAAGGCAGCCTAAATACGCTGTATGTGTTTTTGTAGAAAACGGACAGACTGGAGGAGGTGCTGCTGCTCCTTTCTTTTCTACAATAGCTGAAAAAATTATGGATAAAGGATATTAGCTAGTGGTTTGTAAAGCTTCTTTTTTATAATTCATTCCAAGCTTTACAAATCCACTTTATATGTTTGTGGTCCGTTTATCTTAAACAATATGCGTTACAGATCACTTATAACAATAAAAAAATTTTAAAACTTATAAGACTTTATTCTTTCGGAGACGTACTATATGATGTAAGAAATAATCCTTAGTAGTATGTAATGTATGTTATTCAGAGTATGCAGACTACTAATCAAGGAGTAGATTTATAACACTTTATATAGAACCATGAAAAAGAAGCGTTATAAACTACTAGGGGAATTAAAAAATAAAAAATATACATCGTAAAATTTACAATTTTAGTGTACAGTTTGAAAGGGGAATATAGTTATGGGAAAGAAATTATATCGTTCTAGAAAAAACAAGTCTCTTGCAGGTGTCTGTGGGGGAATAGCTGAGTTCTTTGGAATAGATCCAACTATTGTTAGAATTGTCTGGTTGATAACAATATTTTTAGGAGGTACCGGAGTAGTTGCGTATATTATAGCTGCAATAATAATTCCTGAGAAGAAATTTGATAACTACGATACTAATTATGATACTAAAAAAGAGTCCAGAGATGAAGAAGAATATGCTAATAAATATGATCCTAATGAGTGGAGGGAAACTTCTAATTTTGACGCTGATAAAAATAAAAAAATATTAGGTATTGGATTGGTTATATTTGGGGGAATACTTTTCTTTAAAGAATTTGTTCATTTAGATATGAAAATTATCCTTCCTGTTGCTTTTATTTTAGGTGGTATGGCTATCATCTATAAAGGCAGGAGGGATTGAAATGAAAAATAGTAATATAGGGTTTGGTATATTTCTTGTTTCAATTGGTATATTGTGGGTGTTAATCAGTGCTGGAATTTTGGATTGGTCTATACTTCAATCCTTGGCTGACCTATGGCCATTACTTCTTATTGCAATAGGTCTAAATATAGTTTTTAAAGAAAGACCTATAGGCAAGTTAATTATTTGGGTTTGTTTAATCGCTACATTAGGTATTTATGGATATGTAAATGAGCCGAATACAACAAAAAATTATGTAGTGGTCAATAAACCGATTACTATTGAGAAAACCTCAGGTACAACTAGAGGTGAGCTAGATATTTCTCTTGGCGGAGTTGAATTTGGAATTAAAAATACAGATAGTAATTTAGTAGAAGGAACATCAAATATTGGAGATTTAAATTATAAAAATGAAATTTCAGGGGATAAATCTAAGGTTGTTTTTTCAAGAAATAATCTAATTAAAGGTTTTAATATATTCAAAATGGATAAAGTGATGAATGAAAATAATTTTGATTTAAATATAAATGAGGATGTTGTTTGGGATATTGATGTGGACCTTGGAGCCGTAAAGGGAATTGTTGATATGTCAAAATTAAAAGTTGAAAACTTTTATGTAGATATGGGTGCTGGAAAGCTTGATTTGATTTTTGGGAAAAATGTTGAAAATGTTAATGTCAAAGTAAGTGCAGGTGCCTCTGCATTAGATGCATATATTCCTAAAGAGGTTGGAGTTAAAATAACTATGGATGGTGCTTTAAATAATACAAATTTCATCTCTAGTGGATTTACTAAATCAAATGATGTATATTTGTCACCAAACTACGAGGACTCAAAATATAAAATAGATATGGATATCGAAATAGGAGTAGGAAGTTTTAATATTCATTATGATGATAATTCTTTTATATAAGGTGTCACGAAATATTTCTTTAGGCGTTAATAAAAGTATATAAAAAACATATTAGATAATACTAAAAATCATAAGACTATTATATTTACGGAGGTATTATCTATGGGAAAAAATAAGAAAAATGAAAAGCAAACTATAAAAAAAACGCAAAGGCTGGAAGATACAAAGCGCATATCGAAAGGATTTTATAAGCCTGAGATAGATGACCCTAAGTAGACTTAAACAAGTATGGATATAAATAGATTTAGTAACATATTTTTTATTGTGAATAAACTTTTAAAAAATGGGTAAAATTAAATATGACCTCACAAATACATTTTGACCCCCTAAACAGCCCCGGCTATTTTTAACCGGGGCTTAATTTAGTGTGCCTAGCATGGGCGCTTTCTAGTCGGTGAAAGTC
>CAYYEC010000189.1:0-2325 GCA_964470745.1 uncultured Eubacteriales bacterium
CACTTACTCTTACAACAGAACCTACTACTACATCAATTTCATTATTACTAATAACAGAATATAAATTTGAAAAACACTCCATTGAATACCAATCATCACTATTAATGATACCTATCCATTCACCTTTTGCATGACTGATCCCTTTATTCATAGCATCATATATACCATTATCTTTTTCAGATATCCAAAACGCTAAATTATTAGAGTATCTTTTTATAATATCTATAGTTCCATCTGTTGATCCACCATCGATTATAATGTATTCAATATCAAATTTACTTTTTTGAAATATAACACTTTTTATTGTACGTTCAATCGTTTTACAGGAATTATAGCATACAGTTATTATACTTAACAGCAATTCTTATACATCTCCTTTAATAATAATATGTGTATATAAAAATAATTATTTTGTTTTATTATCCGTATAGTTATTAGGGACTGAAACTATGAGAGATAAAATACAATAAAATAGTGCTTTATCAAATAATGGTTGTGTAAAAAGCATTGTTAACGTAACGGGAATAATAAGAACAGATATTGGTTTTTTCTTTTTAATACTATCTATATTTGGTATAAGTATTACTAAAAGTAGCATTAAAAAACCAATTATCCCAACTTGAGATATTGTACTAATAAAATTTATTCCAATTATACCTTCATTCATATATCCTATTCCAAAAAACGGATTCTCAAAAAAAGCGTTCTTTGCATTGATAGATTGTATTAATCTATCTTGCCCAGAATTAGACATAATCTTTGATAGAAGTCCAAATTTATTTTCATTAAAAACAAACCAATAACTAGCAATTGACAATATAGTAAATATAGATACTTTTATCAATGATCCATTTATTGATTTTTTTTTATTATTATTACAAAAAATATAATAATAAAAACTACACACAAAAAAACTAACAATGCCAGAAGTTGAAAATGTCAAATAAAGTTGTACTATTAGTAGAAACTTAAATATATTTTTATACTTAAGATTTAAGAACTCTAATCCAAAAAAACTTGTCACAATTAATATTTGATATATACCAGGCTCCCTAAAAAAACCAACAGCACGCGTAAATTCATAGCCAAATAAATGCGAAGTACCATTCTGTGAACAAATAGAAAATGGAAATAGAATATACATATCATATTTACCTAAATTTTGAGGAACAAAAAAATGAAAAATAACTAATTTATCAAAAGACTTAAAAATTAGAAAAACTATTAGTGTAATAAAGTAAGATATACTAAAAAAAATAGTTGGATATACTATGGCTTTTAAAAAACTTCTCCAAATTGTTTCGCGATTAATATAAATCACAAATATTGTTGCAGAAATTATATAAACAATTGCTTTTATTACATCGATTTTAACTTCACGTAATAAAAAGACGCTCTGAATAAGTAAGTAAAAACAAAATAATAATGAAAGAGCAATATATCTAATGTTATTCTTAGTAAAGTTTAATTTCGGATTAATCAACACATACATTACTGATATATAAATAAAAGATAAAAAAACATATTCACTATACATTTGTAGTATAGCTGGTCTTTGATTTAATAGTAATAAGGTTGCCAAAAAAATCAATAAATTTTTTAATGAAAAAATAGTATCTTTATTATTATTTATAATATTTATATTTTTTTGCTTTAAGTACATGTCTATTTATCCCTTCAAAAATAGTTTTATTTTCTATTTTAAATATTTACATATTTCATCATAGAAACTTTTTGAATATTGAATTGCTTGTTCATTTTGCTTTTTCTTCATAATGTTTAGGTCGTCAAATGTAAAATTTAAACTTTTATTACAATTAAAATGGTGAACTATTTTTTCGCTAAGGTCGTAAATATCTTTCTTTTTAAAAAAAATACAATTACTATATCTTTGCTCATAATGAACACTAATATCTGATAATAATAAGCTTTTATTAAAAAACTTAGCATCCTCTACTAATGTACTCCAACCTTCAAAAAGTGAAGGTTGAATTATCAAATCTGACATAATTAATATAGCTATTTGATCCTTTCTAGGTATAAATCCTAATATTTTTATATGCTTTTCTAAATTATTTTCATTTATATATTCCTTCAAACTATTATAATAATATTTATTAAGTTTATTTTCACTAACTCCAGTACAAACCAAAACAATTTCATTTTTTTTAAAAAAATTTTTTTTATTATTAATTGATTTGAATGCCGTTAAATGGTTTTTATGCTCCCAAAATTGATTTGATATTAAAATAAACTTATCTGGTAAATTATATTTTTCTTTAACTATACTTAAAAATTTTTGATCAATACCTTCTAGTTCATCAT
>CAYYEC010000189.1:2335-7651 GCA_964470745.1 uncultured Eubacteriales bacterium
ATATAAAAGGTAATATATATACTTTTTCAACACATTTGGAATAATATTTCATATAGTCATTAAATGCCGAATAGCTACTTAAAAACAACATATTATGATTTTTAGCAATATTGTTAAAAAGCTTATCTTTTTCTTTAATCATACTTCTAGGAAATAATTCTGGTAAATATTTATGTTGGAAGTCAGGAATCCAATGTATACATTTATTTTTTAATCCCATATAATTATAAGTAGTAACTGGATACAACATATCAATTTTATGTTTTTTGCATATCATCAATAGTTTAAAGTCAAGCATTCTCTGAAATAATTTTTCTGTGGCTCTTTTAATTATTTTGTTAAATAAGTTATTATGATAAATAATAAAATGTACATTTTGATACTTTTTAAAACAAGCAAAACTTTCTTGATTTTTATAGCTTGTAATAATATATATATTTAAATATGTGCCACTTTGAGGCTGTATAAGTAACGAATGGATTATATTCTTTACATAATATAATCCACCAATCCATCTTTTACCTCCTAAAGCAAGAAAACCTATATTTCTTTTTAATTTATCCATTTTTTTGCACCCATTCTATATATTTTTTTATACCACTATTAATATCTATAGTTTGTTTAAATCCTAGCTCTAGTAAATTATCAATATTTGCTCTCCATCTTTCTGGGTCCCCAACTTTACTTTTATTATTAAATTTAATTACACTATTATCTAGACCGAATTCTTCTACAAATATACTTGCTATTTCTGATATTTTATATTCATATCCACTTGCTATATTATATATTTTGCCTTTATGCCCATTTTCTAGTATCAAATCAATTGCTTGAGCGATATCATCAATATATATAAAATCTCTAGTTTCATTTCCAGTGCCGTATAAAACTAATTTATTAGTTCTTCTTAGTTTTTCAAACATATCCCAAAATAGTTGTTTTCTTAATCCTACTCCATATGCAGAAAATATTCTACATATTTTAACGTTTAAATTATAATGATTTGAATAAAATAAGCACATCTCTTCGCATAGTTTTTTATGTAGGCCATATGGAGATATCGGATTAAGTGTACTAAATTCATCAATTGGTAATACTTTTGGATTACCATATACAGCAGCACTTGATAGAAAAAGAAATTGAGTATTTATATTTGATTTAACCAAAGAATTCAAAATTTTTTGAGTAATTATAACATTTCTTTTGAAATCAGTGTCTGGGTCTTTAATTGATAAACCAACATTTGCACTACCTGCACAGTGAACTATTCCAAAAGGTTTATAATAGCTAATAATATCATCTATTGATTCTGTAACTAAATCCTTTGAATATACAGGAATACTTTCAATATTTACTATTTTTTCAGTTGAATATACATCAACTCCAGCAACATTTATTTCCTTTTTTGTAAAATATTTTATTAAATTATTTCCTATAAAACCATTTGAACCAGTTATTAATATAGTTTTAGTTTCCATTGTTATCATTCTCCTGTATATATTTTACTATTTTAGCCGGATTCCCAGCAACAACTGTATATGCTGGAACATCTTTTGTTACCACACTTCTTGCTCCAATAACAGCTCCTTCTCCAATTTTTACTCCCTTTAATATTACTGAATCAAACCCTATCCATACTTTATTACTTATTATTATTGCTTTTGATATTACGTGACTCCAATCTTTTTCATTAACAAAAGTTCCTTTTGCCGCTTCTTTATAATGAATAAAATTATCATATTTTCTTTTTTCCCAGTATATAGAATGTGAATCATGATCATAGATAGTTACACCCCAAGAAATAGTAACATCATCACCTATTTCAATATGTTCTCTACAAATTATATTAGCACTAGAAATAAATGCGTTATTACCGATTTTTACATTTCCACTTTTAGATTCAAACGTTATTCTGCAATTCAACACATTATTTTCTCCAATTGATACGTAATTTCTTTCTTCAGGTTTTATGTAAAAATTTATAATAAAATTATCACTGAAAATACTACTTTTATCTATATTTAGTTGATTTTTAAATTTTTTTAACATTTTATTACGTCTAAATCTTTTATAAATTTTATAAATATTTCTTATTGACATATTATGTAATTCTTCCTCCTACCTATATTAAATCATTTAACAATTAATATATTAAAATATATATCTATATTCATAATAGTTTAAAGCCTTTGATAAGAGCTTTTAAGCAAACTATAACTTTTTCATATTTTCAAAAATTAGTATCTATTTGTCATAATAATAAGTATTATTTATATTCTTAACTACTTTTGCTGGATTACCAGCTACTATTACATCTGCTGGAATATCTTTTGTAACTACTGAGCCTGCTGCAACAATAGTTCTTTTACCTATTCTAACTCCTTTAAGAATAATAGAGTTAAACCCTATCCAAACATCGTTTTCAATAATAATTGATTTATTTATAACATTTACATCACGTTTTCTAAATCCCCCAGAAATAATATCTAAATACTCTTTACTACGTTCATCTGAGTCAATAGAATGCGAATTTGTATCATGAATATTCACATTATGAGATATCAGTACATTATTACCAATAATAACCTCTTTTTTGGACCAAATTTTTGAGTTTTCTCCAACAAAACAATTATTACCAATTTGTACATATCCTCCTGAAGGAAAAACTACAATTTCACCTCTAATATGACTGTTTGAACCTATTATTATAGATTTAGGATTGTTTTGAAAATTAGAAATATTCGACTCCAAATAAAAAAACACATTTTCCCCAATATAATACTGTTTATAACATTCTCTTAACGACTTCAACTTTAAAATTTCATTTAATTTATAAGCATAATTAGTAAGCCTAAAAAAATATCTTATCAAGTTTAACCACCTTCTAATGAATTATTTTGAAAGTCCATTTTTTTTATAACTTTCTTAATTTGCAATATGCCAATAATTGGGAACCCTATATTTGAAACAATTGTGCCAAGTATTACACCAGATATTCCCATACCAATTTTCTTAGCCAAAAAAATTGATACGGGTATATTAATAATCGCTGAAATTATTGAATATATAAGTTGATAATTAAGTTTATTAACTCCATTAAGAAAAGTAGTAATTGAATTATTCAAAATATATAGGATTGTATAAAATCCCATAAGCAATATTAAAATAGTCGGTACATTCAGCTCTTCTCCCATCCAATATTTAATTATTGTCTTAGCAGTTATAATCATTAATATTATTCCAATAGCAAATGGTATATTAAGTAATTTTACCTTAGTTAGTGTTTTATTTAGCCAATTATAATCACGTTTAGTGTATGCATCTGTATAAGCAGACCACAAAGGTGCTTGAATAATGCTAAATCCAATAATAAAAATATTAAATAGTTTATATGTTACTTGATATGGTGTAACATATTCCGGTCCAAATAAATGACTTATAATAATATTATCTGTAGTAAAAATTATAACACCTGCAATTTGAATTATGAAAAATTTTAATCCAACATTAAATAGGTCTGGCAAGTATTCAATTGTAACTTGATTAATATTTGGTACTATTTTTTTATACCTTTGTGTAAATAAATAAAAATTTGTAAAAATTAATACTATGCAAAATGATCCTGAATATACTATTGATACAATTAATAACCCTCTAAATGTCGTTTTTGTAAGAATAATTAGCTCAATAAGTATTAAAGCATTAGAAATCAAATTTGTAACGGAAGCTACAACTGCATCTTGATATGCATATGCAACATAATTTATAAGGTTAAGAAAAAACTGAATTAAATATAAAATTATAATAACTTTCATGATTAAATTTAAATTTTCTTGAGTAATTAAGTTGGTATTAAAAAAGTAATTCCATTGAACTGTTGAAGAAAAAATACAAAAAATTAAAATTAATAGACTTATAAAAGTTAGAAAAATAAAATATGCCGTGCTTACATATTTACGTGCATTCTCAAAATCGTCTTTAGCTAACATTTTTGTTAATATATTTCTGAGTCCATTACCAATACCAATATCAAAAATATTTATCCATGATAAAATAGATAGTATAGTCAGCCATATTCCATAAATTCCTTTATTATTCAAAAAGTCATACATTACTCTCATTAAAAACATACTACAAAATACTGACGAAATTTTAACAAAAAGAATTATTTTTGCATTCTTGCTAACTTTTTTTGTTCTATTATCGCTAGTAAAAAAAATTTCTTTTATTCCATTTATCATGTTCATTTGTTAGCTTCTCCAAACATTACTATTATCTTATTTAAATGACTTATTCTTTTTATACCATTCATAGGTAGTTTTAATGCCTTCTTTTAAATCTATACACGCTTTCCACCCTAAATTATTTAAAAGTGAAATATCTAATAACTTCCTTGATGTTCCATCTGGCTTTAATTTATTAAAAACAATATTTCCTTTATATTGTACTATTTCTTTTATAATATTAGCTAACTCTTTTATTGTAATATCTTTTCCAGTTCCGATATTAATATGTTCATTGCCATTATAATTCTCCATCAAATAAACACAGGCATCTGCCATATCATCAACATGCAAAAACTCCCTCTTTGGAGAACCCGTCCCCCACACAACTACTTCAATTTCATTATTAACCTTTGCCTCATGAAACTTTCTAATCAATGCAGGTAACACATGTGAACTTTCCAAATCAAAATTATCATTTGGTCCATACAAATTAGTAGGCATTACAGATATATAATTTGTTTTGTATTGTTTATTATAATATTTACACATCTTAAGCCCTGAAATCTTTGCTAAAGCATATGCTTCATTTGTAGACTCAAGATAACCCGATAACAAATACTCTTCTTTAATAGGCTGCGGACAGTTTTTTGGATAAATACATGAACTTCCCAAAAACATAAGCTTGGTAACATTGTTTTTGTAGCTGCTATCTATTACATTACATTGCATCTGTAAATTCTTCATCATAAAATCAGCAGGAAAAGTATTATTTGCATGAATCCCTCCAACCTTTGCAGCTGCCAAAAAAACGTATTCAGGCTTTTCTTCTTTAAAAAATTTCATTACAGCCAATTGATCAGTCAAATTCAATTCTGAATGGGTTCTATAGATAATATTATTATAGCCTTTACTTTGAAGATTTCTAGCAATTGCAGAACCAACAAGTCCTCTATGTCCTGCTACATATATCTTTGAATTTTTATACATCATATTTCTCCTTAATCAAACTCTCTTCTTATTCTGGATTCACGCTCTACAAGCTTCATATCACTTTTAACCATAATCTTTATTAATTCTCCAAAGCTTGTAC
>CAYYEC010000190.1:0-7644 GCA_964470745.1 uncultured Eubacteriales bacterium
TGTAGCAATTATAACCGCATCTATTCCGGAATTCAAAAAATTGTCCATGTTGTCATATGTCTTTGGAATATTGTAAATACGTGATAACTGGATAGCTCTTTCAATATCAATATCAAAAGCAGAAGTAACAGTAACACCTTCAATCATATTCAGTGCAGGCAGATGAGCATTTTCTACTATCCATCCGCATCCAACAACTCCGATTCTAACACTATAGCCATTCATAACTGTCAACCTCTCCTTTATTTGTTTGAACCTGCATCCGGCATATTATTTACTTGAAAGCAGCTTGCAATAAATATAATCCCCGTATTATAAGAGTTCTTTACGTTTAATTTTTCCAATATCATTCTTAGGAATACTGCTTACAAATTCAATTATAGAAGGCACTTTGTAATCACTGACTTTTGTCAGGCAGTACTTTCTTAAATCACTTTTTTTTATTTTTTCTCCAACAATCAAGGCTTTTACCGCCTCTTCTCCATTCTTCTTCCTGATTCCCAAAACAGCGCACTCACTCACACCCGGAAAAGTAAGTATCAACTGCTCCACTTCATATGGATTTACTTTCCTGCTTCCAACGCTGACAAATAATTTCTTTCTCCCAACCAAATACAGATTGTGGTCTGCATCAAAATAAGCAATATCACCCATTGGAAAAAATCCCTGTTCATCAAACAGTGTTTCATCCACTCCCAGATATCCAGCTAGCATGGCATCACATTTTACCCATACTTCACCTTCTTCTCCAGGCTTTGTACACTCAGTATCTTCCTGCTTGAGCTTAATTTGTACACCGTGCATAGGCTTTCCTATTGATTTATACGGTTGTGGCTCCAACCTTGATATTATCCCTCCTGTTTCAGTACTGCCATAATTACTCATAAGGCAAATACCATACTTTTCCTTGAATCCATTATAGATTTCTTCCGTTATTGCGCCTGCACCCACAAGCACAACATTTAGGGAGGATACGTCAAAAGCATGTTCTGAATATGTTTTAACAAGGGTTCCAGCCAGAATAGGCACCAATATAAGTATTGTAATCCTGTTCTTCTGAACAATACCCAGAATCTTCCTCGGGATAAATCTGTCTATAGCATAAAAACAGGCCCCTGAAGCCAAAGCGGCCATGAGAGCAGCACCCAATGCATATGAGTGGCACAGTGGCGAACCGCTTAGTATTATATCTTTATTACCTATTGATAGGGTTTTTTTATAACTTAAACCTTCCGTTAACAAGGCTCTTATTGTTCTGATGCACAGCTTTGAATCTGAAGTAGTTCCTGAACTCAAATGATATATACCTCCACTATCTTCTTTAGGTTTTATAAAAGGTATATTTTTATATTCGTGATAATTGCCACTGAAATCCATAAATTTATCAGGATAGATTTTAGCCTTCGTGCATACGGCAATTCTTTCAAGTTCATTACCGGCCATGTCCGCCGTTACAGGTACAACCCAGCATCCCAATGATAAAAGGCTTAAAAAAACAACAGCAAATTCCAATTGGCCCCCTTCTTTTAGAATAACTGTTTCTCCCGATTTATATCCCATTCTCTTTAATGCAGCCTGATTATATTTCAAATAATTATACAGCACACCATATGTTATAGATATATCATCACTCATAAATGCCAGGCTTTCAGGATTCTTTAATGCATATTCTTCAATACAGTCAAATAATTTCATAACATCCCCCATAAATTCAGCCAGCTCAAAGTTCCTGATGAAGTTTTAATCTCTTTACATAATTAACAATATCATTTATTGTCTTAAATTTGGTATTGTCAAGGAATTCATTACCAAACCCTATATTAAATTCCACCTCAATAGCTACAGCAAGCTTAACAAATTGTATTGAGTTTATTCCTACATCATCCAACTCACAATCCAAAATTACAGTTTCCTGAATTGTTCCCTCAGATATAAAGTTTTCACATAACAATTTAACTATTCTGGATTCTACTTTATCATTCATTTCAATATTCCCCTCCATATAAAGAATTGTGATATTTATAACACTATAACTAATCAAATAATTGAAAATAACAATTTATTATAAATTAATTCCAAGGTTGAGGTATATTCAATCTTTTTTATAATTACTTCAATATCATCCGAAAAGTTTTTAGAAGAGTATATATGCTTTGCAATATGTCTTCTAATATAATTCCATGTCTCTTCTATAGTTTTAATCAGAAAAATGATATCATTATGATCTTCAAACAATCCTTTGGTCCTGTAAAATTCAACCTTCTTAGCATTACAAATGGTATTCAGGTTCTCAAGTATCCGCTCTGATTCTTCTTTATCAAATATCCTGTTTTTAATATAACATGACAGATAATCTGAAAATTTCTTAAGATTTTCTATACCAATTTCAATTTCAGACCTGTTGGATTGCACATTTTTGCCGAATAACATCCTGTACTCTCGATGGCTGCTGTAATTTTCTTTTATTTCGTGAGCACCATCCATAAACATCTCATAGTATGTTGGCTCACTTATGTCACCGGTGAAAAAATCAAAAAATCCATTATAGCACTTAATAACATCTTCAAAATTTATAATCTGTTTTTTATAGGACAAGCTATTCAAATGAGAGTGTTCAATAATATTAAATACCTTTTTGGAACTATCAAAGCCATAGAATAATACGGTATGTGGCCAATGCATTTTCATGTAAGTATCTCTTCTAATGGGTTCAAAAAAACAATCTATCCAGAGTATAACGAATTTATTGTATGATAAGGATTTTATCAAGTCATTAATAATGTCTTCACTTCTATTTTTACTTTTGGTTTGCAAATCAATCCTGCTTAATATCTTGTCAAATTCTTCAACTTCTTTATATTCTGCTTTAATTGCACAAGTGTCTTCATTATAAGTGTATCTTACAATATCATTCACAAGAAAAGCAAGAATGCTTCTATCATAGAATTTTACTACGGGGAATAATGAATCAAAAAAACAGCTTTTATAAAAAAACTCATTAAATGGTTCAATATCCTGTTGTACTCGAATAATTTCTTTCTGCTCTTTTGTAAAACTGTTTTTCAAATACTCCGCCATTTTTTCTATTGTCGGATAAATTTCTATATCGGATGCCTTTAAATTAAGGTTATTATTCTCCATTTCCGTTTCCAGATTTACAGCTATTATGGAGTCTCCTCCAAGGTCAGAGAAACTGTCACAAATATTTATTTTTTTGTGACCCAGTACCTTGTTCCATACCCTGGCTATTAATAGTTCCAATTCAGTATAATTATCATTTTTTCGTCCATCCAGAACAACATTTATTTCCTGATTACCTATTGAAAGGTCTTCTGCAGGCGGTTCAATATACTCTGAATTTTCACTGTAAATTCTAAAAGGAAGATACTTTTTCATGTCAAATATCCTGCTTTTATAATTTATTTTTCCAATGACTAATCTACTATAGGAACTATTTACAGCAGTTTTGAAAATATTCACTGCATCCTGTGTATCCAGTGGTTCAAACATCAATTTATCCATATCTATTGATTTGCTTATTGCCAATCCAGTATTGAGCCATGTGGGCCAATTCAAGGTAATAATTTTTCTTTTAGAAGGACTATAACAACAGGAATAAGAGTCAAGGTAATAATTTGACGAAGTATATGTGGAAAATCCTACACCACCAATCAATGTCATTACCGATGAGAACAAAACAAAAAAATCCATGTCATCCTGCATTGTCAATTTATCAAGGAGCCATGTGCCATATATTTTGGCCCTAAGTCCCATCTTAAAATTATAAAGACTCTGAGACTGTAATTGACATAAATTCTCAACACCGGCAAGATGGACAATACCATTAATACGTCCATGTCTCATTCTTACTTCGTCCAGTACTTTTTCCAGCTGCTCTTCAATAGATATGTCAGTACTATAGAACTCCAGTTTTGACCCTGTATTTTCTATTTGCATAATATTTTTCAATTTGCTTACAATGCCTGTATCTCTATTACTTTCAATAATATTATTCCATTCTTCTCTTGGAGGGATAGCTGAACGGTTAACCAACACCATGTTTGCATTACCGGAACTTGCCAGGCATTTACATATTTCAAGCCCCACATCTCCCATTCCTCCTGTTATTATATAGGCTCCCTTATTTTTTATGTGCAACATTTCTACTTTTTCATGTATATCTAATTCCTTTATAGTCTCTGCATATCTGACTCCGTTTCTATAGGCAATCATATACTCATCTGCAGAGCTGCATATTTCCTCAATGATATAGTTGCTGTTATCCATATAATCTATATCAAGGCACCTGCATCTTACCTTGTTACTCTCCCAATTAACCACCTTTCCAAGTCCAAATACAGCAGCATTCTCAGGGATGGTTATATCATCAGGGACAACACGGCCGGCATTTTGAGATATTATAATTAAATCAACCTGTTTTATTTTTACTTCAGCAATCGAATTAACCAGATTGAATAAACTATACAGATTCTCACCCAAAACCTTATCAAGTTTATTCAGGGTAGTAATCTCACTTCTATCTTTAACGGAACACATATGTATAATACGTATTATATTATCATTGTTTATTAGGTTAAAAAGCCTAACATACTCCTCTTTTTTCCGGCCGATGATATATGTATTATCATTGATAGTTTTAAACTTTTCTCCACTAATAACTTCTATTACATCAAAATCTTTTTTTCTTAATTTTTGAGCTACTACATTTTTTTTATGTCTGTTTGTTGTAAATAAAACAATTCTTTCTGCATCCCCACTACTGTTCTCTCTCAATAATTCTTTCCGTTTCCAATACACAGTATGACAAACAGGCTTTTGTTCATTATTATTTGTAATAGCATTCTTTATGTCTATCCAGCATCTTACATTATCAAAAGGATATGTTGGAATACTTAACCTGAAATAATCACCTTCTGAATACAATTCCTTCCACATAACATTGGCTCCTTTAACATATAAGGCACATATTTCATCCAGGAGACCTATGTCCGTACATTGTTCATCCAGCAGTTCCTTTATTTTATATTTACTTTTGTATGTTAATTTTTTTCTGTCATCCCTTGAATTAATCTCACCATAGTGTATTTCTTCCTGTAATAAATTCCGCACCCCGTTTTCAGCCAATAAAATAAGCTTTTGTCTCAAATCTTCTTTATCGTTGACTATAACTGCCAATCTAAAATTATAGTGTCCTCTTCCAGTGTTGGCAGTATAGCAGAAATCGCCAATATCAATGTCTTCATTATCATCAATAAATTTTAAGTATTTTAGTATAAGTATATCAATAGTTTCAGACCTTTTTCCTGAAATAGTTAGTATATTCATTGTTATTTCTTTTACTGAATTATTTTTATTGTATGGAGGTTCTTCCAATATAACATGACAGTTTGTCCCACTTAGTCCAAAAGAACTGACTCCGCATTTCCTGGGTAATGCACTTGTCTCCCATTCTGTTACTCTGTCATTAATATAAACAGGTGATTTATGAAAAGAAATCTTTTGATTAGGAATTTTAAAGTTTATTGTTGGAGGCAGTATCCTGTATTTAATTGCCATGATGCATTTTACCAGTCCTACCAGTCCGGCTGCACTTTCAGTATGGCCGATGTTTGATTTGACTGAACCAATTGCGCAAAACTGTTTTTTATCCGTAAATCTCTTAAAAGCTTTGCGAATTGCCAAAATTTCAGTAGGATCCCCTAATTTTGTACCTGTACCATGGGCTTCTATATAGGATATACATTCAGGATTTTCAATATTGGCATCTTTCCATGCATTTATTATAACATCTTCCTGAGCTTTACTGTCTGGAGCTGTTATACCTATTGAACGCCCGTCTTGATTTATCGCACTTCCCTTAATAACAGCATAGATATTGTCTCTGTCATCCAGTGCTTTGTTTAAAGGCTTTATATATATTGCCACAACAGCCTCTGATTCACTTGTTCCATTTGCTTTATTGTCAAATACTCTTGTGTGTTCATCGGATGATTCTATTCCAATCTTTGCATAATCTTCCAACGGAAAGAGATTTATCCTTATTCCTCCAACAATAGCGGTATCACAGTCTCCATTTGTTATGCCCTTACATGCCAAATGTAAGGCAACAAACGAAGAAGAGCAGGCAGTATCTATTGAAATGGCAGGTCCCTTTAAATCAAGTATATAGGATACTCTGCTTGGAACAAACGCAAGAGAATTTCCAGGTATTGCAATAGGCATCAATTGTGGATCGATTTTTGATATTACATCAGCGTATGAAATTCCTCCGGTTTCTCTAACTCCAACATATACACCGGTTTTGCTTTTTTTCAAATCAATTGGGCAATACCCGGAATCTTCTATTGCATTCCAAACTGTTTCCAGAAATAATCTTTGTTGGGGATTTATCAACATAGCTTCTTTTGGAGAAATATTGAAAAAAGAATAATCAAATTTATCAACTTCTCTGATATATCCTCCATTTCTAAATATGTAGTTTTGCTTGAAATCCTCATGATTTACAGCCGATAGAATATTAATGGCATCTTTTTTCCTGTTTTCCGGAAACTTGGATATGCTTTCTATTGAGTTTCTGATGTTATTCCAAAAATCAGAAACATCCTCTGCACCAGGAAATTTACCGGCAATACCAATTATAGCTATATCTTTTTGCATAGTGCAGTCTGATCCTTTCTTTACTATGTACTCAATAATTCAATTTATTATCTACATAATTAACAATACAGTTTAAATTTCTAAAGTTATCCGAATCAAAATCGTCATCAATGAATTCAATACTGAATTCATTTTCAATGTTCGCTATCAATTCAAGAAGCATTGATGAATTCAATCCATAATTTGCTAAATCTTCTTCTTCATCAAATTCATCCGATGAAAATTCCAGACCAACTTCATCCAGTAATATATTTATTATTTTTTCTCTAATCTGATTTTTCATTTTATCTACCTCCAAAGTAATATTTACAGAAAATTTTGTTTGATTATTTTATGATTTTTAATTCTTCAACTGTGATACCAGTATTATTGTTAATTTTACATATAACATCAATAAACATTTTTTCAATATTTTCCATTACTGTTCTATCATAAGACAATCTATTAAAAAGAAAGTCCACTTTGTAATCTTTTCCAGGCGTAATCAACATATTTAGGTCATAATGCGTTTTTTCATAGAATTCTGCTTCGGGAAGCTCATCTATTTCCTTAAATCTTTTATAGTTTTGAAATGATATTACATTATCAATCCTATTAATACCTGTTTCCCTTTGCAGCTGCAAAAGAGGAAAATATGAGTATCTTTCAATCTCATTATTCCATTGTTGGTGAATTTTAATTAAATCAGAGAATTTAGCCTTTGAATTAATTTTAATACGTACGGGAATAACATTTATAAACAACCCGATAATTTTATCTATGTTAATTATTTCACTATTTCTTCCGGATACTACAATTCCAAAAACTATATCGTTTGAAGAGTATAAAGACAAAAGCAGTATTCCCCATATTATTTGTAATATAGTTGCAACAGTTACACCATTTAATTTTGCGGCTTCAACCAGCCCATAAATTAAACTCTCATTTATATAAAATACATAAGTTTCAAGCTCATAGCCTTTCCTC
>CAYYEC010000191.1:0-7339 GCA_964470745.1 uncultured Eubacteriales bacterium
TTATTATTTCTTATGTTAATTCTGCTTTTAGCTGCTCAGATAATGTACTCGAGTCCCGGTATAATTTTAATAACAATGCCCTGATGTCAAAAAAATCCTTCCAGACAAAAGCGTGGAAGGAAATTCTTTATTAAGCAATATTCTATAATTGTATTATCAGTTTGGAAGAGGCAAGGTCTTATAGACAAGTCCGACCTTGTCTATATTTGCACCTGATCTACCAAAAAAACCCGCTACATAGTGATCTGACGGTGCAGTCAATGCCATTGATTCACCTTCCTTAGAACCACCCGAAATTACTTGACCCGTATTGGTTCTTAATTCAAGATAGAATATCCTATTCTTACCGTTGTACTTCTTCTTATATATAAGTGCATAATTTATGTACTCATTAGCTGCAAGATTCATCGTCAGTGGCGTACCTCCTGTTCCTCCATCAAACAATACGGTTCCATCGGAGTATGTCAAAGATATTGCATCAACACGTGCTCCTGCACGTATGGTTACAGATGTAGGTCTTGTTGTAGTAGTAACATCACTTCTCAAAAAATTGAATGCCGTACCACCATCTCCACCCCATAGATCACTCATAGTTATATTTGGATTCTTTGTATAAGAAAAAGTAGCCGATAGTGCATAATGGTCTGAAAGCTGCTCACCGTTCTCGTCCACAAAAAAAGTGTCTTCAAGCTTGTGTGCAGTAGCATTTAGAGTAACTGACGGTCCACTTCTATAGAATATTTTGTCAACAACTTCGTAATTTGGTCCATCAACAGGTGAAGTCTGAAGCGCATCTCCATCGGCTGGAATATCCCCGTCCCTCTTAATCTGTATCCAGGTATCCTGCAGACCACACGTCTGGAGCAGTGCAGTTTCAAAATTATCTTCCGCCCTGGTATAGCGCGAATTTGTATCACCAAGAACTATTACAGCATGTCCTTTTGAATTTGTATTGATATAATCTGCTATCTGGGTGATATTACTGCGTCTTGCTTCATAGTCCTTCTCGCTGCTTCCTGCATCCGTATGTAGAGTATAAATATCAACATAAATACCAGGCTCAAGTATAGCCTGACAGTACATAAATCCCTTAGGAGTAAGCTCATCACTTCCATTGTCAAAAACTCCGTATCTTTGGTTCCATGTCACTCGTTTAACATCTCCGAAGGGTACCATTGAAAGAAAATTCATTCCATCTCCAAACGGCACATTTCCTGAATGTGATGTTTTGTATGGGTGGGTAGCCTGGCTTATTAAATCACTGTGGTATGCAAAATCCTCTTGTACAGCTACAAATTCATAGTCGTTAAGTTTTGGACTGATCTTCACTGTGTCTACTTCAGGATCACCACTTGATAAAATATTAGGAAGTCCTGCTACATTGTAAGTGAGTACTTTAAAGGTCTTAGCTGTAGAATCTGCTGACACAGTTATACCATTGGCGAAAAAACTAGATAATATCAAGATAGTTAGCATCAGAAATGTCAGTGTTTTAAGTTTTGTTCGGAACATCATTAATCATCCTCTCCATAATTGCAATTTTTATTCATTTGCATATTTTCTCTCTCAAAAAATGAAAATAAACTAGTCCCAGCTGTTTATCTTCAAACTGGCAATTTATATATATCAAAACTATTTTAATACAATTATTGATTTTTGTCAATTCTTTTACCTTCTTTCAAAGCTATATATGTTGTAATATTTGAATAAGAAATGTAAAATGTTTATTGCAAAAAATATAGTATAAATTCCACAGTGACAAAAAATATCGGATATATGGAATAACGCCACATATCCGACTTATTAGTTTAATTATTTCTTTTTAACAACAGGAGCCTGAATTTCGGTCAAATAGTTTTCCGGGTCTTTTTCACACCATGGTCCCTTGTGGTAAATAGCTCTTGTTGGGTAGCCAGTAAAACTATCAATAGATTGCGGTTTTAAAAGTCCTATCTCATCATAATGTCTTAACATCCTTACAGATACTCTTGTTATCTTTGAAAAATCACCTATTTTAAACATTGTACCTCCATGTTTTATAGATGTGGAACTCTAGAATTAAACTTTAGAATGTAGTTCGACATCTATATTATCTAACGCCTAACTTTTTTGATAAATTTAATTTTATTGTTCCTTATCTATAATTAGCAATCCGGATTGTAATTTTATTCTAAACCCTCACACACTGTGAGAGTCAACAAAAAACTAAAAAATTTTTTATCTTCCCTACACTATCCATATCCTACACTTTAGCTTTCTTTTCCATATAAACCAATTGCAAATCGTCAGAAACTTTTTCTGTTTTAAATCTTTTATATCCCAGCCTCTCATAAAATGCAAGGTTTTTTTCACTCAAATGTCCTGTAAAAAGCTCACATCTGACTCCCTCAAAGCATTTTTCAATGGCACCCATGAGTTTTTTACCTATTCCCCTGTTCTGGTAATCCGGATGTACAATCAATCTTCCAATATAGCAAGTGCCATCCTTTTCAATAGCTCTAACAGACCCGACTATTTTTCTATCTTCAACAACCTTCAGCATAATTGAGCTTTTTGCTTTCTCCTTTAAATCCTCCAGAGTCTCTAAAAGTGGAGGAATAGTGAAATCATTATAAACTGCTGCTTCTCTTTGGTAGGCAAGTTTCTGAAGATTGAGAATTTCCTCAAAGTCACCTTTTACTGCAATATCAACTGAAGGAAAGTTGTGCTTAATTCCAGAAGATACAATATAATTTCTAGTCTTTGGACAGACAAGAATGCATAGCCCGCAATGCGTTTCTCCGGGTGAGACCTTCCAGGTCCTTTCAATTGCTTTATTTCTACATGCTAAAGAATTATAAAAGGTCTCACGCTCCATATCAGCAGACCATAAACTTCCCGATAAAGCATTAGCAGGACAATTCCTGACACAATTGTCACAAGCTCCACAATTTGACTGGCTAATAGGTTTCGCAGCATCTAAAGGTGCATCGGTTAACACTGATGAAATCCTCACAGCTGAGCCGTATTTTTCTGTCACCAATAAAGCACACTTTCCTATCCAGCCAATGCCAGCCTTGGTAGCAACTGTTTTATGGGGCAGAATAGTGGAGTGGTTTTTATAATCTATACTAATATTTGATCTGATTTTTGGAAAAGCATTAAATCCATTGTCCTTAATAATTTCAGCTGCCTTAACATCCAGAGTATCCAACAAACTGTTGAGCCTGCAATATTCGTTATAATATTCTTTTGTGGGCCCATTTCCAATATTATTAATTATAGATGGATCAGCGGCAACAGCGATAGAAATACCATAGTCAAAACCACCCCTTTGGGCTTCAGGTAGCTCCCTAAGGTCCGCAAAACCAACAAGTGATGCACCTGCTTTTGTTAATTCGGTTTTTAGCTGTTCAGATAATGCGCTCATTTTATCCCTTCCTTCTAAAATATCCAGTCTTCTTTAACAATTGCATATTGTTTAACATCCCAAAACTTTCCCTTTGCAAACATCTTTTGACGAAGTACTCCTTCAAAAACCATTCCAACTTTTTGCATAACTCTCCCGGAAGCCTCATTGCCTACAATATGAACTGCCTCAATCCTATTTAAATTCATCTCTTCAAAGCTAAAACGAATAAGGCGGCTAACTGCTTCAGTTATAATCCCTTTTCCCCAATAATTCTTACCTAAAGCATAACCAATCACGCCTACGGAATTGATTAAGTCAAGCTGAACAAATCCCATGGACCCAATTATTTTACCTGTTTCCTTAAGCTCAATTCCCCATTCCCCAGCTTCATCCTTCTGATAGCGGTCAAGTACCCATTTAACAAACCCTTCTGAATCTTTAATAGATTTATGAGCTTCCCAAGTAGTGTATCTTGCCACATCAGGATCTTTAGCATATTCAAGAATATCATGTACATCAGGTATTTCGAACTTTCTTAGAATTAGTCTTTCAGTTTCCAAACCGGGATTACCTAAAAATTTTAATTTCTTTTGGCTCATATTCTTCCCCCCTCAAAATACAAAAAACCTACGGAATCACCCTAGTGACTCCGTAGGTTTTATTCTACGTGTAGGACTTAAAAGCCCTTATGCAGCTCGAGCAGTAATGCCCTTATGCATACTCACCTAAGATTAACCACTTCAAGTGGTATAATCAGCTATATTATTTCCCAACTTCATGCATTTCTTTTGAAGTATTCTTACATATTTTTGCCATTTTGTCAATAGTTATTTGCAAGATTTCTTATAAATAAATTAATTAATGATGGAACAATCTCAATCCTGTCATACACATAACCATTCCATGTTGATTACATGCTTCAATTACAATATCCTCTCTCACAGAACCACCAGGCTGCACTATATATTTTACGCCACTTCTATAAGAACGATCAATATTATCCCTGAAAGGAAAAAATGCATCTGATCCTAATGTTACATCTTTAAGCCCTTTTAACCACTTTTGTTTTTCATCTATTGAAAAAACTTCAGGTACTTCTTCTAATAATTCATTCAGCATACTTAATTCATATTCAGTTGTATCATTTCTTACATATAAATCTATGGCATTATCGCGGTCAGGTCTCTTGACTCCTTGTTTGAACCTTAGATTTAATACTTTTGGGTGCTGTTTTAGATACCAGATATCAGCTTTATCTCCCGCAAGACGAGTACACTGAATTCTTGATTGCTGTCCTGCTCCACAGCCAATTACCTGTCCTCCTGTAACGTAACAAACTGAATTTGACTGTGTATATTTAAGAGTAATCATTGCAAGGATCATATCTCTCTTTGCTTCTTCAGAGAGTTCCTTATTGTCAGTAGCAATATTCTTTAGATCTTCAATACCTGGTATATAGCTGTTTCTTTTTTGAACAAACTCAATGCCGTATATTGATCTTTTTTCCATTTCATCCGCTTCATACGATGGGTCAATCTTGATAATATTAAATTTTCCGCCCTTTTTTTGTTTGAGAATGTCCAATGCCTCATCTGTGTATCCTGGTGCTATAACTCCATCAGATACCTCTTTTTTTAATACCAATGCCGTAGATATATCTACCACATCGCTAAGTGCAGCCCAATCCCCAAAAGAAGACGTCCTGTCTGCACCTCTTGCACGCACATACGCCGCTGCAAGTGGTGAAAGTTCAATATCTTCAACAAAATATGTCTGTTTTAGTTCGTCTGTAAGCGGTAATCCTATTGCAGCTCCGGCAGGGCTAACATGCTTAAAAGATGCTGCTGCAGGCATTTTCAAGGCAATCTTTAATTCTTTCACAAGCTGCCATGAATTAAGTGCATCCATAAAATTTATGTATCCAGGATTGCCATTCAGTATCTCAAAGGGTAGTTTCCCATTTGACCTCCCTATCTCTGCTGGTTTCTGATGTGGATTGCACCCGTATTTTAACTCATATAAATTCATAAAACTCCTCCTGTCATGTGGGGACATTTCTCAATATGCTTCACCATTATTTTTGTATTTTCTATCAAGCAACATCATTACATAATTTTATCACAAATTCAGTAAGAATAGACACAAAAAATAGAAATCCGTCTTGAAAGACTCTTAAAAAGATTAAAATAATAGTAATATTTTGTTACTAACGAAGAACAGCCCTGGGCTACCATAAAAAATAATGAAAAAAAATGTAAATCAACACTTTATACATGTATTCAGATTATCGCTAACTTTTCAAACCTCCTGGAGCCATTTTTACCCTTTGCATGTGACAAAATCAGGAGAATCCTCAATATCGAAAGTGCCGGCTGGCAATATATTGAGTTGAATACAGGTTTGAAAATTAATAAACCGGAAATTCTTTTTGAGCGTATTGACAAGAAACGTATAGATGAAGAAGAAAAAAATCTATTTGGCTGATAATCGTTAATAATTGATGTATTATAAGCAAAACCACTCTGGCCTTTTAAGCATTGCTCTGCCAGAGTGGTTTATAATAATAGTCTTCGTCAAAATTCATTCATTATCACCCCTATTTAAATTCTATTTTTACAAAATTACTTTTATTTTTCTAAAAAAACTCAAAATTATATCTATAAATCTGTTTATGTATATTGGTCTCAAGACTTATAAAAGCCCACAGTTTACGTCCTAGGATTAGAAACAGCTTTTTTAAATTGGTAAATCAATGTTTATTTTCAATTACGCTTATCCTTAAAAGTATTACATTATTAATATAAAATATAGACACATTACAAATATATTAAAGCCATGCAACACTAATCTATATGTTTTGCAATAAATCCTTTACATCGTTTATTCAAATATTGCAAAATCATATACCTCTGTTTATATGTTGCACATTTCCTCCTTGTAATGCTTTTAATGCAACATATATAGTCAACCTTTTTTTATACTTATGTAACAATACAATATTAAATATCATATTATGTTAACAAAAGCTATTATAGAGCATTATCAATTAAGGAAAGGAAATGAATAAATGAATGAACTTACACTTAACGAAATCTTGGTTCAAACTTTAATTCCTGAAACATCATTTAAATTAACATCACCATTATACGATATTGAATCAAGCAATGCAACTAAAGCTACAATTCAGGCAACCACTACTGCTGAAGGAAATAGATTTGCAGTTCAAAAAACAGCTGTTGAAAATACAGTTGAAACTTTAGTTGCAGAAGGACAACTTGAATTGAATACTTCTACTGTTACTACAGAAAGTAGGCAGGTAGAATCTCTTCTTTTGGTTACATTTAAAGAATAAAGGCAGTAGTATGGAATTAATAGTAAGGAGGATTTTTATGTTAACCGAAGCTTATCAATCAAACAAAATAAGGCATACTTTAAAATTAAATGAAGAAGCTAAACCAAGAGAAAATTCTAAAGCTAGTAGAGCTGATGTGGAACTTAATGAAATCAAAGTTACATCATTAACTGGAGATGTCGTGTTTGCATTAGGTACAGATTTGTATGATATCGAATCAACTAATACCACAGAAGCTAGAATTCTGGCAACCACTACAGCCTTAGCTGATGTTTCATCAAACGAATTTTTAGTTGAAAAAATGGCTCTGGAAAATACAATTGCAACTCGAATTCCTTCAGGATTACTCGCATTGAGACAAGTGATAGCTGATGAGGGATCCCGTCAAACCATTAGAGATTTATCTTTTATCTTTATGAAGGAAGCAGTTGTTGAGTAATCAGCTACCAAAGGAGGGATTGGTTTTATGCTAAAGGAAAATATTAATATCTATCAATCAAATAATATTGACAACTGCGTAAGAATAGAAGAAATTGGTATTAACAAATTAATAATTATCTTACCTTTAGAAGGGTTCAAAATCAAAGTATCTGCTC
>CAYYEC010000191.1:7349-7638 GCA_964470745.1 uncultured Eubacteriales bacterium
TCCATTATTCGATATTGAAGGAATCTCTCCTGCTGAAATCACACTGGAAGCGATTACTCCTAATATATTCTTAATCAGGATTCACACTTTGGAATATGAATTGGTAACTATTGTTCCCAGTTTAGTACTCGAGGTATTTAATCCTGAAGGGATAAGAATAATTAAAATAGTAGCACCTCCGGAAATCGAATAAAAAATCTATTCAAGGCTTAAGATATTTTATAATTCTTTATAAACCGGTAGAAATTGACGGATACCACTAAAAAACATATTATAAATAATATAAAAT
>CAYYEC010000192.1:0-7618 GCA_964470745.1 uncultured Eubacteriales bacterium
AGCACCTGCCTTACAAGCAGGGGGTCATAGGTTCGAGCCCTATTGTGCCCACCAAAAAGATTCTGTATTTAGCAGAATCTTTTTTTAGTTTTTAGGGAGTTAGTTATAGCTTTTTAAATTATAAGGAATATTATCCAATTTACAGTAATTAATGAAAGAAACAAAAATGAATGGGCGAAGAATAACTAAGCATTTTTGTTAAAAAAGTTTACGACTTGAATTTACAAATAATATCTTAAATATAATTCATTTAACTTTAACCAAAGGTTTGAAAATCCAGTGATAAGGTTTGTACAAAGTAAAGAATTCAATTCTTTTGTGAATAAATGTCAATAAAAAAAAAAATCCTATCCACGAAAAACGACAAACATTTTTCCCCAAATCATCTATAATCAGTTTTGTGCTTATAAAACTAAGAACTAAAAAATAAGAGGCACATGTAGTTTTTAATCATTTATATATCTTAGAGGAGGTTCTACAAAAGATGAATTTTGAAATTAGCAATGTTAAGAAAGTAGCAGGAATAGGAAGGGCATTCCCAAAACACAAAGCTTTAAAATTACTAAGTGAATTTATGACTCTTAGCAATATAATAGTTTTGTCCATATCGTTTCTAATGGGCAGAGCAAATCTTTTGGGAGGTTTAATGCCATTTGGGATAACCTTTTATGCAAGTACGATAGGAAGTCGTATGAGCAGAATATTAATTGGTGTCTCAGTAATTTTAGGAGCAATAAGTTTTGGAAATATTCAAAATATATATATTACTATTGCAGCTATGCTGATATTTAATGCTCTATCTATTCCATTAAAGAAAAGTAATAAAATAGAAGGATATAAATCAGCAATTGTTGGATCTATAAGTGTTCTTATTCCACAGATAGTGGTAGTGGCCCTGCAAGGATGGCTAATGTATGATTTAATCAGAGCGTTATTAAATACAGCAATTGTATTTACATTAGTACTTATATTCAAAATGGCCGTTCCAATCATAGAAGAGAATAAATATAAAAAAACATTTAGTAATGAAGAAATGATTAGCTTATCTATTCTTATAGCTATCTCCATAGCGGGTTTAGGAGAATTACAGTTTTTAAGCTTAAATCTAAGAAGTATTTTTAGCATATTTATAATTTTAGTTTTTGGATATAAATGTGGAGCAGGAGTTGGGACAGCTACAGGTGTTACCGTAGGGTTAATTGTTAGTATGTCTTCTCAGATTACCTCACCTCTAATACTTAGCTCATATGCTTTCTGTGGATTATTAACCGGTGTATTAAAAAACTTAGGCAAAATTGGATCCGGATTAGGGTTTGTGCTTGGTAATGCATTACTTACATACTATTTAAATGGCTCAACAGAAATAATTATTCATATCAAAGAAATTATAGGAGCAGTAATTATTTTTATGATTTTACCTGCAAGCATTATGGACAATGTAGTAGAAGGATTTCGAAAGGGTAGTGATCAGATTATGGATAAAAGAGCTTATAGTGGAAGAATAAAGGATATAACAGTTGATAAACTTAATAAATTTTCCAAAGCATTTCAAGAATTATCCAGGACATTTGGCGAGATATCAGAAACAAAAGTAGTTACAGAAAAAAACGACATTTCAGTATTATTTGACAGAATTGCTGATAATGTATGCAAAAATTGTAGTTTGTGTAAACATTGTTGGGATTTGAATTTTTATAACACATATCAGGTTATGTTTAAAATAGTAGAGACACTGGATACGAAAGGGAGAATTGAAAATACGGATATACCTAAGAATTTCCAAAGGAAATGTGAGAAGATTGATAAATTCGTTATTGAAGTTAATAATGTCTATGAAATTTTTAAGGTAGATATAGTATGGAGAAAAAAGATAGGCGAAAGTAGAGGTATAATTTCCCAGCAATTAAATGGTATATCTACAATCATATCCAATTTGGCAAAAGATATTGATGGTGACTACAATTTTAACTCAAATAAGGAAGAAAAAATCCTAAGAGATTTAAGAAATGCAGGTATTAAAATAGAAGAAGTTATTGTTTTTGAGAATATGAATGGGAAATATGAAATAAATATTCTACATAATGGATGTAAGGGATTACGTGAATGTATAACAAAAATTGAGAAAGTAATATCAAACTCAGTTGGAAGAAAAATGATTAAGGAAGAAAATGATTGTACATGTAACCCTAAAAACAATTTCTGTCAAATTAAATTTATTGAAGAGGAAAAATATAAAATAACTACTGGTATATCCAAAGTTTCAAAAAGCAATAGCAAAGTATCAGGAGATAGCTATACCTTTATGAATACTGGCAAGGGTAAATATATAATTGCATTAAGTGATGGAATGGGCTCAGGTCAAAAGGCATCTAAGCAGAGTAGCGTAACTATAAATCTTATAGAGCAATTTATGGATTCAGGATTTGATAAAGATACTACTCTCAAACTTATTAATGCATTACTTGTATTAAAATCAAATGATGATTCCTTTACGACAATAGATTTATCAGTAGTAGACCTTTATAAGGGAGAAGTAGAGTTCGTAAAGGTTGGTGCAGTTCCTACATTCATAAAAAGAGAAGATAGAGTCGAAAATATAAAGACTGTATCTTTACCAGCAGGTGTTCTTAGCAATATAGAGATGGAATTAGTTCATAAAAAAATTAATACAGGAGATTTTATTATTATGATGTCTGATGGTGTTCTAGATTATTTTTCAAATGATACGCAAAATGAAAAAGAGATGACTAGATTTATAAATGAAGTAAATACAACAAATCCCCAGGAAATGGCAGATAGGATATTAGATGAGGCATATAAGAGATGCGAAAACGATCCTACAGATGATATGCTGGTAATTGTATCAAAAGTATGGAAGAAAACTGCTTAGAGACGATGTAATAATAATACCTGCTTCAAAAATGGGAAATTATTATTTCATCATTTTTGAAGGCTTAAGTTGAAAGAGAATTACTAATTAAATGTATAAATGCCAATATAATTTCACAAACTACTAATTATAAGAATTGGGAGGAGTGGAATACTTGAGCAAAGAGGCATCTAATAGATATAATAAAGATTTAGTTTGGGAGGCTGAAAAAATAATTGAAAATTACATAAAAGATTGCAAAGAAATAAGATATGGCAAACCTACAACTAGAAAAAAAATTCAGCAAAATAAAGTTTTTTATACAAATATAATTATTAATTTATTATTACTTATTAGTTTAAGTATTTTGGCATTTGTTCTTCTAAAGTATTTGTGATATTGGGTGGGGCTAGCTATAGGCGAGAGGCAATATCCACAGTATATTGCCTCTCACCACTTACCCCATATCATTATACCACTGCCATTATTTCTTTGTTTTCAAGAAACATTTCGCCAACTTTATAAATATCACCTGCACCCATTGTGATAATTAAATCACTGGATGATACATTCTCTTCTAAATACTCTACAATAGATTCGAAATCAGAAATATATAATGATTCCACTGAGTTTGAGATGAGTTTGTCGGAAAGAGTTTTAGAATTTATTTCTCCAGTATCTTTTTCTCTAGCTGCGTAGATATCCGAAATGATTATTTTATCAGCCATGTTAAAAGAATGAGAAAATTCATTTAATAGTGCCTTAGTTCTTGTGTAAGTATGTGGTTGGAAAACACACCATATCCTACCATGAGTGCAATTCTTAGCAGCTTTAAGAGTAGCTTTAACTTCCGATGGATGATGTGCATAATCATCAATAACCTTAATATTATTCCATATCCCTTTTAATTCAAATCTTCTGTGTGTACCAGTAAATTTCCTTAAACCTTCTTTTATAGATTTAATATTACAGCCTAAAGTCCTACAGGCTGAAATTGCCGCTAGAGCATTACTTACATTGTGAATACCAGGTACACGAAGTTTAATCTTACTTATACTCTTTTTGTTATGTACCAAATTAAATGTTGCACAACCTAGATCATCAAAGACTATATTTCTTGCACTCCACATAGCAGAACTTGAATGTAGACCATAGGTCACTAAATTACATGATAAATTATCCAGTATAGATTTTGTGTTCGGATCATCAATATTAGCGATTAAATGCCCATCTTTTGGAATTAATGAAATGAATTTAGTAAAAGAACTTTTAATATGGTCTAAGTCTTTAAAGTAATCAAGATGATCCTCTTCAATATTTAATACGATAGCTAAGTAGGGATAAAATTTTAAAAAACTTTCAACATATTCACAAGCTTCTGTAACAAAATATTTGTCATCACCTATTTTAGTATTACCATTAATTGCACTTAATACACCCCCAACATGGATTGTAGGATCTAAATTAGATTCAAGCATTATCATTGAAACCATAGAAGTAGTGGTTGTTTTTCCGTGGGTTCCAGAAATTGCAATACTATAAGGATATTTTTTCATTATTTGTCCCAATAGAGTTGCTCTATCAATTGTTGGAATATTATCAGAAATAGCTTTTTGGAGTTCAGGATTTTCTTTATTTACTGCAGCAGTAAAAACAACTAAATCTGGGTTTACAATATTACTTTTGTCATGAGTATAGCTTATTTTTGCTCCAAGTTTTTCAAGCTTCATAGTTATTGGGGAAGACTTGATATCTGAGCCAGATATTTTATAACCCAGATTCATTAAAATTTCAGCCAGACCGCTCATACTAATACCACCAATACCTATGAAGTGAATATGCTTAATTTTTTTTTGTTCTAATAAATTAAATTCGCTCAATGAGGAACACTCCTTATAAATTGACAAAGTCAAAATTTATTTATTGATTATTATAAAAATATACAATTAAACTAATAATATAATACATTATATCTTATAATATTAAAAGTTTTATAATATGTTTAAAATTAAATATAAATTATTTATATTATTAACAATATTTAATGATTTTAAAAGTATATAATTCATATGGTTATATATTACTTATAATTCCAATGTAGATTCTTTAACGTAAAATATATATAGCAACTATAAAATATTCGTATTAATATAATAAAAAACTAGGGAGAAATAAATAATTCTTTACTTTATTAAAATATATAAAAATTATAACATAGAATATTATATGAAAAAAATTTATTAAGTATTATATATAGCGCTACTGTAGTGTATATTATATTTCTTTAAAAGAAATAAGGAACGTAGTGTAAAACATATATATAAAAAAATTAATAAATTTATAAAATAAAGAAGGAAAATATGATTTTGTGGCGAATATAGCTTATATACATTATTCATATTACGGAAGGTGGTAGCTTAGATGGAAATCACAGATATTCGCGTTAGACGAATTGACACAGAGGGTAAAATGAAGGCGGTTGTTTCGGTTACTTTTGATAATGAATTCGTAATTCACGATATAAAGGTTATTGAAAGTCAAAATGGATTATTTATTGCGATGCCCAGTAGAAAAACACCTGATGGAGAATTTAGAGATATAGCCCATCCTATTAATTCAGAAGCAAGAAGCGCAATTCAAAAAGCTATTTTAGATAAATACCATTCTACCGATGTTTCAAATAGTTAATAATTATCTGGCACTTACGATATAAGTGCCTTTTTGCTGTTTAAAAATATTTTATGGGCATGTGGTTGAAAAAAATTCTAAAAAGTGAGAAAATGTTATAGGCGAACTGGGGTATGTATTCATACAGTGTTATAAATACTTAATATATAATATATTTGTTTTTATATATGTTGCAATAGAAATTTACGATGGAAGAATTATGCAACATATGAATTAAGGAAAATGATTTTGCAATATATTAATTAGGAATGTAAAAGGACTATTGCAAAACATATAGATAGATTTGAAGGGAGAATATATATGATGGATTGTCTTATGGCTATAGTGCTTGCGGCTGGTGAAGGAAAGCGGATGAAATCTAAAAAATCAAAAGTAGTACACGAAATATGTGGAAAACCTATTATAAAATGGGTACATGATTCTATAAAGAAATCAGGAATAGATGAAAGTGTTTTTATTGTAGGACATAAAGCTGAACAAGTCAAAGAGTGTTTAGGAAACAATGTTCTATATGCAGTTCAAGAAAATCAATTGGGAACCGGGCATGCAGTTATGCAGGCCAAAGAATATTTAAAAGATAAAGAAGGATATGTTGTAGTTCTTTGTGGAGATACTCCAGTTATTTCATCAAAAACAATTTCGAATACCATTGAGTTTCATAAAAATAGTAAAAATGCAGCTACGGTTATAACTGCTGTTCTTGATAATGCTACAGGATATGGTAGAATAGTTAGAAATAAAAAGGGTGCAGTACTAAAGATTGTAGAGCATAGAGATGCCAGTGAAGAAGAAAGAAATATCAAAGAAGTAAATTCGGGAATGTACTGTTTTAATATTAAAGATTTATTAGAGTCTTTAGATGAGCTAAATAATAACAATAGTCAGGGAGAATACTATTTAACAGATACTTTGGAAATACTGATTTCAAGTGGAAAAAAAGTGGGCGCTCTTAAAGTTGAAGATAATAACGAAATATTAGGAATAAATAACAGAGTACAACTTTCAGAGGCTACAGAAATATTAAGAAATAAAATAATTGAAAAACATTTATTAGAGGGAGTGACTATATTAAGTCCTAAAGATACATATATAAATAGTGAAGTAGTAATAGGCATGGATACAATTATTTATCCAGGAGCAATAATTGAAGGCAAAACTAAAATTGGAGAGAACTGTATTATTGGTCCAAATAGCAGAATAGTTGATTCGCAAATCTCTGACTTTGTAGAAATTAATAATTCAGTAGTTTTAAAAAGCATGGTAGATGAAAAAACTAAAATTGGACCTTTTGCTTACTTGAGACCAGAGAGCCAAATAGGTAAGGAAGTAAAAATCGGAGATTTTGTTGAGGTTAAGAAATCTGTTATAGGTGATAATACAAAAGTATCTCATTTAACATATATTGGTGATGCGGAAATTGGAGAAAACGTAAATTTAGGTTGTGGAGTAGTTTTAGTAAATTACGATGGAAAGAAAAAGAATAAAACTATTGTAGGTGATAATGCTTTTGTAGGGTGTAATGTAAATCTTATTTCGCCTGTTGTAGTAAAATCAAATTCATATATTGCTGCTGGTTCCACAATAACTGATGAAGTGCCTGAAAATTCTCTTGCTATTGCCAGATGTAAACAAGTGGTTAAAGAAGATTGGGTAATCAAAAAAGGCATGGAAAGAAAAAAAGATTAGTGGCCTGTAAAGTTTATTGTTCAGGGTAAGCAAATCACTAGTAATTTTAAAAAGGAGAAGGGTAATGAATTTGCACGGAAAAGATATTAAAATATTTGCAGGTAATTCTAATAAAAAATTAGCTGAAGAAATTGCTGAAAAGATTGGATTGCCTTTAGGATCAGCTATTGTTGGTCAATTTAGTGATGGTGAAACAGCAATCCATATAAATGAAGTAGTAAGAGGATCTGATGTGTTTATCATTCAATCAACTTCTAGTCCCGTTAATGATAATTTAATTGAGCTGCTTATATTATGTGATGCTTTAAAAAGAGCCTCGGCAGGAAGGATTACTGCAGTTATGCCCTACTTTGGATATGCCAGGCAGGACAGAAA
>CAYYEC010000193.1:0-7614 GCA_964470745.1 uncultured Eubacteriales bacterium
TACATGAAAGAAATACGCAGCATATATACAGAGGTATATTATTTGTTGATGGAATTAGTCAAACCAGATATAAGACCTTCAGCTGATTTTAATATTCCTGATATATCCAACTTTTTACTTGCTAGGTTTAAGTCTTTATATTTATTAGCTGAGGTCAATTTCATATTTGAAGACTCATTTGTACCTTTTATTATCACAATAACTCCATCAGCAAGTATTTCGATAACTTTAGCAACAACTTTTGCAATCCTTGTATATTTTACAATATTATTTTCTAAAATAATTGGTGTAACTCTCTTATCACATTTACTAGTATTAAAATCCACCTGTTCCTTCATATTTTTTTCTGCTTTTAATTCATCTATCTGCATACGCATGTACTCAACATTTTCCATCAAACGTTCCAATTTATGATAATTAATTTTAATATCATTAGTTTTATCTACATTAATTGCAGGTAAACTTTTCTCAAACAAATCATCGCTACTATTTTCAAATTTATTATTTTTTTCAACTTTCTCTTCCATACCAAGACACTTCCTCTCTAAATCTATTGTGAAATATGTTGCAAATCACGTATATTGAAAATGAAAAATCATTTTGATGGTAAAAAAATCTGGCTTTAATTATGTTTTTAATTGCCTATGACATAAATAATACCTCCAATATTTTTGTTTTTAACAATTGCTAGTAAGTTCTTATATATGATATGAGTTTACATAATGATTAGTTCGCATTAAAAAAAAGTTGCAATATAAATTTATATTGCAGCTATATATTACATTAAAAACATTACATTGAAAAAATAAACAACATATAAGCAGTGGTATATTATTCCTTAAAGGAATTAGTCAAACTGGATATAAGGCTTTCTGTTGATTTTAATATTCCTGATATATCAAGCTTCTTTTTAGATAAGTTTTGGTCGCTGGATTCATCAGTTGAGGTAGATTCTTTTCTAGAAGAATCATTTATACTATCAATTATTGAAATAATTCCATCAGCAAGTATTTCAATAACATTCGCAACAATTTTAGCAACATTTGTATATTTTGTAACATTATCTTCTGAATTGGCAGACGATTTTTTTTCATCACTTTCCTTGTTATTTAAATTATTTTGTTTTTGAATAGTGTTTTCCAATTTTAATTCATTTATCTGTATTCGCATTTGCTCAACATTATCTATTAAACATTCCATCTTTTTATAGATATTTTTGATATCCTCAGATTTATTAACATCCAATTCATGTAAAGTTTTCTCTTGCAAACGGCTATTCTTTTTTTCAGGTACATTATTATGTAGTTTTGGAATTTTTCTTAATGAACCATCTTTAAATACAGTATATTCGGGAAATTTCTGTGGCATACTTTTATCACTTCCTTTCATAGATCCAAAATATAATATATTTCAATCAGTAAATAATCTAAATAATAAATTATTTATTTCATTTTATGTAGATAGAAAATGTTATGTGAAAAATGTTCTTAAAAATATTTGTTTATACATAAATTTACAATTGGAACAATATATATATAGTTAACATAATATAGTATAAAAATAGTTTTGGGAGTGATAATAATGGAAAAATCAGATTTAGATATTTCTAAAATAACTGACTTTTTAGAAAGTATTGCTAAGGATATAAATTTAACTGCTCTAGAAGACTTTAAAAAGACAATAGACAGAGATAAGGTTATTAATGAATCAAGTAAATTATTGGAAAAACCTACGGATGCTTTACCAACAGAAGAGAAGCAAAGTATAACAAATATAATCGATGCGTTATTACCAAAAAATGATGAAAAATAAGTTGTCAGAAGCTATATAATCCCATTAACCATAAGCAAAAAGCAGGTATAAACCTGTTTTTTGCTATATTTGGGGATATTTATAATATAAAATGTAATTTTTCTGAAAACAGAACAAAAGCCCTAAATACTTTAAAGTATTTAGGGCTTTTGTTAGCGATGTCATTCTTAAAGTGCAAATGCAATAACTCCTGCTAGGAATAATAGAAAACCAATTAGTCTTCCAAATGGAGGAACACCTACTGCAAGTGCCAATATCACACCTAAAGCTGCAAGAATTATTCCAAGAGTAACTCCTGGGATATAAATAGGCCAAGGGAATGTAAATGATCTGTTTTCATTTACGTTTTCAACTGTTTCTGACATAAAAAATACCTCCAAAATTTTTATTTTGAACACTTCCCGGGGGTGTTCTTATACATATTATGCATTTATATAATAATGTGTTAACTCATTATGTTAACTATATAATATTTTTTTGAAGTAAATGTTGAAACTTTTTCTTATTTATCACTTTATGTAATATAATTCAAAATGACATTGACCAAATCAAATGCTAATTTAGATTTATTCCATAGACATATTGGTATTATTTACTCTGAATTAAAAATGCAGATATAGTATTAACTTAATAGTACAAAATTCATCAGACAATTTTATATTTACAAAGTACTATATAATATAGATGTTAAGAAGTATTTAAAATATTATTGAGTTACATCTTAGCAATCCCTAAGCAAGAATAAGCAAATTAACGATTAATTTAAAATTTAGACAATAGAAATAATTTAGAGAGGTGTATAAAATGGGAAAAAAACTTTATCTTTCTGATACAGACAAAAAAATCGGAGGAGTTTGTGGAGGAATCGCAGAATATTTTGGAATTGATTCTACTTTAGTAAGACTAGCTTTAGTGCTATTGTTCTTCATGGCTGGAGTAGGAATATTAGCTTATTTTGTTGCATGGATTATTATTCCAAGACCATAACTCCTTTTTTAATATATTCTAAGAAACTTACTTATAGATTTCGCGTAAATGATTCTACATTTTAATTTAATTTACGCGAAATCTAAACCTATAAAACTTATTAAACACACAAATATCATTAGTAATTTTATGTAGAATCATTTGTGCGTTTAATATAGCGTAAGTTTCTTAGAATATATTGCATTTTTATACTTCTTAGATATTTTCTATATTTTCTCTATTTAAACCTATTGGTAGTGGTTCTGGTCGCTTGCATGTGCTATTAAGTTTATAGTGTTTATTCTCTATTGATGCATCATGGAAGCCATGCATAATGTCCAATACATGATATGCCAGCTCACCGTTTGCTCTAAATTCTCTACCAGAAATCAGCGCATATGCCATATCAGCTACGCCGAGGCCTCTACTATTTTCAGCAAAGCCATGTGATAACGGAATCTCTTTCCACTCTTTTGAATCATATCTTTTTATCAGAACTGGTCCACCAAATGTATTTGGATCAGGTACACTTATGGTTCCTTCGCTACCATATATTTCGATTCTAGGAAGTTGAGCAGCCCAAACATCAAAGCTTGTAATTATAGTTCCAACGGCTCCATTCTGAAAATCCAGGACTCCAGCTACATGTGTTGGAACCTCTACCTCAATTTTTGTTCCAAATTTAGGTTCACTTGTAATTAGTCTTTCTGGAAAAGTAATTTTTGCTGAACCCGTTACTCTGGAAACCGGTCCTATTAGTGCAACCAATGCAGTCAGGTAATATGGTCCCATATCAAACATTGGCCCTCCTCCCATTTTATAATAAAATTCCGGGGCCGGGTGCCAGCTTTCATGTCCGTGACATGTCATAAATGCTGTAGCTGCAACAGGCTTTCCTATCCATCCATCATCAATTAATTTTATACAGGTTTGTATTCCTCCACCCAGGAATGTATCAGGTGCATTTCCTACTAACAGTTCTTTGCTTTTAGCTAACTCCAGTACTTCCTTTCCTTCTTCTCTAGTTATTGTCAGAGGTTTTTCACTATATACATTTTTACCAGCTTTAAGAGATTCCATCGAGATATCGAAATGGGCATCAGGAGTTGTAAGATTGACTATTATCTCAATTTCCTGATCTGCGAGTATTTCTTTCACAGAATAAGCCTTTGAAATATTAAATTCCTCCGCTTTAGCTTTTGCTCTTTTAATATCAATATCAGCACAAGCAACAAGATCAATTATCTCAAATGTCTGTGTAAAATTTTTTAGGTAAATAGAACTAATATTTCCACACCCAATAATTCCTGCTTTAACTTTCTTCATACTCTATTCCTCCTATTAAAACATTTTCTGATTACTGGTAAAATCATTAATACTTAGTCCATCCCTTATAGCAATGTCTTTCCCTTCAGCTGCCCATAGAAATCCCCGTCTCATAATTTCACCTGGTATATCCATTTTTATAATATCCGCATGATGCCCAAGTGCATTATAAAATACTCTGCCATGCCCCCACTTTTTAGTCCAAATAACAGGCATATCAACTTCTCCATTTGATGAATGATACCAATTTACTACTGGAAAACGAGTTGTAGCTAACACTTCAACTGCCGGATCGACATGTAAATAGTACTGCTCACTTTGCACTTTGAAATCTTTTATTCCTTGAACTAAAGAACTTGAAGTATTTTTAATGTTTACGGTATACTCTACTCCATCACCACCTGGATGTGAAACCCAATTCCCCCCTGTCATAAATTGCCATTCAACACTTTCACGAAATGCATCACACATACCACCATGGCAGCCAACTATCCCAACTCCACTAGCTACAGCTTCAATTACAGGAATTACCTGTTCTTTAGCTATTTCCCCCATGGTCCATACAGGAACAATCAGATGCAAGGATTTTAGTTTTTCCACATCTAAAAAAGAATCAAGTGTATCAGATATCTCTACTTCAAAACTGTTCTCCTCTAGCATGTCTTTAAAAAAATTTGCAACTAAAACAGGTTCGTGTCCATCCCAACCGCCTTGTACGATTAACACCTTTTTAGCCATTTTAAAGTCCCCTTTATAATCTAATTATATTTTAATAATTAGATTATAAAAAAAAATCCCTGCTATTTCACGTCAGGGTTTGTGATTAACTCCTCAAATATTGCGATTTTTGAATTCTGTTGGAGAACATTTATTTAATTCTTTGAAAACACGATTAAACGTCTTAATGCTATTAAAACCACATTTAAAAGATATATTTGTAATTGATTCGTCCATCTCCAGTAAAAGTCTTTCTGCTTTTTTTATACGGTAATTATTTAAATACTGTAAGAATGTCATTCCTGTAACATCTTTAAAAAATTTTGTAAAATGGTATGGGCTATAATTAGCAACTTTCGCAATACCTTTCAAATCAATTTCCCTATCAAAGTTTTCTTCAATATACTGAAATACTTTTTCTAATCTTTCTATCATTTTTAGGTGTTTGATTTTTTCACGGTGCAGCTGTCTTTCCTTCGGTACGTTTCTGATAATTAACAGCATCAAATCATATATTCTAGCTTTTAAAGCCATTTTGTATCCTTCCTGCTTTTCACTATATTCCTTAATCATTAGAAGGATTTGTTTCTCAATTTCTAAATGTAATTTTTCATTACTATTTACTTCTAATCTATTTGAATATTCAATATGTGGCTTTACAAATCTTCTATCACTTGATACAAGTGAATATGTATCAAAAAGAGATAATCCAAATTGAATAAAGATATGCTCTCCATAATCCACTGAGGGAATAAAATAATGTATGTCTCCGCCTCCAATTAATAGAACATCTTTTTCTTTCATCGTATATATTTCATCATTTACTCCAATATTAATTGTACCTTTTCTTGTATATATTATTTCGATTTCTTCATGCCAATGACCACTAAATTCCATATTTTTGCATGACCATAATTTAAATGGAAATTCGCGATCTAAAATATTTTTTTCATGCCATCCCTGCATTTTCCCCTCCAAAATTGCTAAGCTTAATACTATGTATTTCACTATAAACAGCTTTCATCCCTTAATTATATAGTTTAGGTTTATGAAGAACTAATAAAATTAGTTGTTTCTAATCATAAACCATATAGGATATCGTAAAATCATATACTTATTTCCATATGCTGCTTAGAATCGCCATGTAATTTCTTTAGTGTAATATATATATCGGTTTAAATTTTGATATTTTAAGATATAAAATATCAAAAAAAAATCTGCCCTGATATTTTAACAATCTGTAAATCTAATTAATATCACAGCAGATTTATTTTTATTACCAATGGTATATAATTTGTAAAATCCTATTTAGCAGGTAAATAATCCTTTGGATCTACCAACTTGTCGTCCTTTAATACTTCAAAGTGCAAATGAGATTCTTCAGCAGATTCAAAGATAGCTGTATTGCCTACACTACCAATAGCTTCACCTTGCTTAACTTTCTGATTGGGACTAACACCATCCTGACTTGCCAGATTGGAATAAACTGTTTTGATTCCATTTCCATGATCGATAACTACAGTTATTCCAAATCGCGGATCTGACTTAATCTCTGTTACCACCCCATCAGCAGTTGCTTTCACTGCAGTCCCTCTTTGAGCAGCAATATCAACACCACTATGTGTTCTCCACTCTTCTAAAGTCTTTGAATATACGAGTCTATCAAGAGCATAATCAAAAGTTATTTCTCCTAATACTGGCATAACAAATTTTTGTTCTGTCTTATTAAATAGACCCGCTGGTACATCATTTTGAGCTTTAGGCGCTACTTGCTTTACATCCGTTTTTTTAGGCTCTTCTTTGACAGGTTCAGTCTTTTCCGGTTCTTTTGTATTTGCAGGTTCTTTTGTAGGCGCTTGATTAGCATCTTTCTTGCCTTGCGTTTTATCTTCAGTTTCTTTTATATCTTGTTCCTTTGTTTTAAGTGCAGGAGATGTATTTACTGATGATTCCATCGCTGGTGCCATTTCGGTTTCATCTATGTATGAAGTTTGATCAGTTTGATCATCTTCTGAAATCAATACATCTGGATTTGATTCATTTTTTGGAGACAAGAGATTATTTGTAGTTATAAATACTGCTGCCGCGCCTAAAATACAGATACAAACCACTAAAACAATATAAAATCCCTTCTTACTAAAAAAATCTAATATTTTTTCTTTTGTTGTTTTATCATCTGGAAATAAGTTTTTCATATTCACATATTCCACCTCCATATTATATTGTTTCCGCTATAGGCAACAATATACATGGACTTTGAAAAAAGTGCTCTATTATTTACTATTTTTTATAAATTCCAAATTGTCAATAGTATCTAATTCTACTCCCTGATAATAGTATGTAAGGATTTCCTTAAAGCTTCCTCCATTTTTAGCTAAATAATTTGCACCGGTCTGACTCATTCCTACACCATGGCCATAGCCAATTGTATTTATTACTAATTGATTGTTTTCATTTTTTTCTATTTTAAAATTTGCAGAATTCAACGAAAATATTTTTCTAAATTCCGTTCCACTTAAGGTAATATTAGCTATTCTTATTAGTTTAACTCTATCACCTTCGGTATATTCAAGTATCTCAATATCATCCATTATATCATCACTTTCAAACTTCAAATCTTCTTTAGCGTTACACAACTTATCTTTAAAGGCTTCTACGTCTATTGTTATGCTTTTTTTATGCTGTGGATGCTCATCTTCACCTAAACTAACGACGCTCTTCAAATACGGCACACCATCACCTATCCAAACATCCTCAGCATTTTCAGTTTTTCCACCACTATTAGCATGAAAT
>CAYYEC010000194.1:0-7517 GCA_964470745.1 uncultured Eubacteriales bacterium
GTATTTTCCTCAACTCTTTTCCCAAATTATTCTTCATATAAATTAAATGCACCCGTCTTGTCCCCCATTTCTGCAAGAGTAACGGCACCGGCTGAAAATAAAAAAGCTAATAATCCACTGAACATCTAATCAATCCTTTCAAAAGTAATAATAATCATATTAGCAAAGCTATATAAAAAAGACTTTCAACATAAACCTATAATTAATACAGGCTTATGCTAAAAGTCTCGTTACCATTTATTGGTTTACAAAGCCAGGCTTTTTCACCAGTATGTTGACTTTGTAATTACAACTACTCCCTCTTAACAAAGATATAATAATATGTACTACTATATTTTGTCAAGACCTTTTTAATTTATAGATTTCGCGTAAATGATTCTACACTTTAATTTAACTTATTTAAAATCTACACATATAAAACTCACAAATGTCATTATTAATTTAATGTAGAATCATTTGTGCGTTTAATATAACTTCGTATTTATTACATTCCAATAATCGCTATTTTCTAAACCCAATCTCCAGATTGCAATTCCACCTACTCCATATGTATTTACAATATCCAACTTGTACCCTAAGCTTTCTTCATTTTCAAACCATACTTCATGACTGATATTATTTACGTCATAATAGGTAAAATACGGAGCCTTATATGTATCATCCCATAAAACTTGACTATTGTATTTTGCAGCCAAATTATAGCAGCTATTTATAGAATAAGCTTTAGTTCCAATACTGGACCAGTCATATCCATATGTTGCAGCTCCTAAATAGATTTTTTCTTTTGGCATGACTGTTAATGCATATTTTATAACATTTTCATACCAACTTATTGAAGCAATTGGTCCGGGAGTTCCTCCTGGATAATGCTCATCATATGTCATTATTATAATATTATCAGCATACTGGGATAACGCTTTATAATCAAAAGCTCCATTCCAGCTATTAGTTGTGCTGTCGTAGGTTTTCGCCGGAACTGATATAGAAACAGAATACCCTAACGGTCTTAATGTGTTATATACCTCTTTTATAAAATCAGTATAGTTATTTCTATCATAATAATAAACACCTTCAAGATCAATACTTACTCCATTGTAATTATGTGTACTTATTATGTCTATTAAATTATTAATCAAATTATGTGCAATTTCTGGATTAGTTAGTATGTTATGAGCTATATACCCATCAAAATTATTTCCAAGTAAAACCTGGGAACTTATGTTGTTATCACTAGCAAATGTTAGTTGGTTTGTTGGCAATACCCCTGTAATGTTCCCATTTTCATCAGTTATATGTGTAGCGGTTATAATTTCATCATAACTTCCAATATTGTTAACCATTGAATTGTATGAAGAAGTATCACCGTTATAATAATATGTAGTATATCCAATAACTTTAGAAGTATTAGGTATTGGTGTCGGACTAGGTGTAGGTGTAGGTGTTGGCGTAGGTACAGGCGTTGGACTAGGTGTAGGCATTGGTGTAGGTGTTGGCGTAGGTATAGGCGTTGGACTAGGTGTAAAAGTTGGGCTAGTAGTTGGTGTAGGCATATATGTAGGCTCAGGCGTTGGTGTAGCAATGGGAGTTGGTGTAGGATCTGCTTTTTTGCTTCTTCCATTTCCTTTTCCAGGTTTAGCCAGCGAAATACCTGAAATCGAGAACATCAATGTTACTAAAATAAGAATAGATATTAAAGCCTTCCAATTTGTTTTTATCATATGTACCTCCTAAAAATAGTTTACATAATAATTATACAATTGAAAGGTCTAATTCTCAATAAGACATATTTACCATATTGCTTTAAAATCAATAAGACTGGATTACTATCATATTACTTAATTCAATGCATTTCATTTTAAGCAAATTTTAGCCCTTCGAGTTCCAATAGTTGCTGTTTAATGTCACATCTTGATCCCATATAACCTACTAAATTACCGGAACTGCCCACAACTCTGTGACAGAGTATAATTAGAGGAATAGGATTAGCTCTATTTGCTTGTCCTATAGCTCTTACTCCCTTTGGATTTCCTATGTCTATTGCAATATCTTTGTAGCTTTTTAAGTCTCCATAGTTAATCTTCATAAGACTTTTCCAGACTTTTTTCCTGAATTCAGTTCCATCAAGACTCAATGGAACATCAAATACTTTTCTCTCACCATCAAAATATTCCTGAAGCTGCTGTTTGGCTAAAGTTGCAATGCTATTGCTGTTTTTAACCAATTGTTTATTTATTATAAATTCATTCCAATCAGATTCTGTTAAAGAAATTTTACATATCCCTTCTTGATTTGATGCAATATAAATCATTCCTATAATAGAGTCCAGTATATCATACTCTATAAGCTGGTTATTAGCATTATCTTCTTCTCCCCTTTTCTTTCTAAAACCAAAAAACATATACAAAACAACAATAGTTATATAAACTAAAAAGCTCTGAAATTTGTAAAGCCCTATAAATGTAATATTAATAATTAAAAAAACAAACCCTATTAATAAAACCCAAGCCAAAATCCTATTCTTTATCATAATTTTTTTATCCTTTCACTTCTTAAATCTAAATCTCTATTTTAATCTCTATCTACGTCTTCTCTTCTTAAGCCAATCGTGAATCTTTGCTTCATAACCATTTTCAGTAGGCTCATAATAAATTGTACCCTTCATTTCCTCTGGTAAAAACTCTAAATCAACAATATTTCCAACATAATCATGAGCATATTTATATCCAACTCCATAGCCTAAGTCTTTCATTCCCTTTGCAGCTGCATTTCTTAAGTGCATAGGAACTTCTCCAGTTCTTCTTTTTTCTACATCATTTAATGCTTTATTTATTCCAACATAAGCAGAATTTGATTTTGGACTCGTAGCAACCATTACAGCAGCATGACCTAAAATTATTCTTGCTTCAGGCATTCCAATCATCTTAACTGCCTGAGCAGCAGCCACTGCAACATTTAAGGCTTGTGGATTTGCCATACCAACATCTTCTGAAGCACAAATGACAATTCTTCTTGACAAAAACTCAGGTGATTCTCCTGCATATAATGCCCGGGCTAGATAAAATAACGCCGCATCAGGGTCACTGCCCCTCATTGATTTTATAAAAGCACTTATATTGTCATAATGATGTTCTGACGACTTATCAAATTTTATAGATCTTTTTTGTACACATTCTTCGATTGTATTTAAATCAATATGTAGTTCTCCGTCATCAGAAATTTCCGAGGTAATAACAGCCAATTCAATAGCATTTAAAGCTATTCTTGCATCTCCACTGGAAATATCCGCTATGTATTCCAAAGCTTCATCCTGTATATCTACTTCATAATTTCCCAATCCACGATCTTTGTCTGATAAAGCAGCTTTTAATAGCTTAATAATATCTTCATCCGATAGAGGTTTTAGTATAAAAACAGAAGATCTTGATATTAAAGCTTTATTTACTTCAAAAAATGGATTTTCAGTAGTTGCACCGATAAGAGCAATAGTACCATTTTCTACGTAAGGCAATAAAGCATCCTGCTGAGCTTTATTAAACCTATGAATTTCATCTACAAATAAGACTGTTCTTCCTTTTGGATTCAATAGCTGATTTTGGGTATCAGCAACAATTCTCTTAATATCAGCAACACCTGCAGTAACAGCATTTAACTTTTCAAAGTTTGATTTTGTAGAATTAGCTATAATTCGTGCAAGTGATGTTTTACCTGTTCCCGGTGGACCAAAAAGAATAATAGAAGAAATACGATCTGCTTTTATCATTCTATAAAGCATTTTCCCTTTTCCTATTATATCAGCTTGTCCAACATATTCCTCGATAGTTCTTGGGCACATTCTATATGCTAAAGGCTCTTTTTTGTTTGTCATAAAATCCTCTCATTAAGTAGTATGCTTAATTATATCATTAGTTTATTATAATTCACAACGTAATCTCAACTCTATTTCCATCTGGGTCTAAAACACAACTCTCGTAGTATCCATCTCCAGTATAACGAGGTTCACTAACTACTTTATAACCAGTAGCTCTTAATAATTCAGTTAATTTATTAACTTCGCCAACACTCCCAACTGAAAATGCAATATGGGTTAATCCTATATATTGATTTATATTATCATTTAAATTAAAGGGTATAGACGGCATTTGCATTAGTTCAAGTCTTGCACCCGATTCAAATTTAACAAAATATGATTCAAACTGTTTTTTTGTATTTTTATACTTTTCCCCAGCAATACCATTTAAATAATCAACATAAAAATCTTTTAGTTTTTCAATATCCTTACTCCATATAGCCACATGTTCAATTTTCATCTTAACACATCCTTTTATCATTTAAAATACTTGCTGTAATAAATCATAGACTATAAGATTTTCATTACATTAAATTATAAATTTACATATCTGAAAAATTACTCATAAGTATACTTTTGATATCCTCATTAGTTAAAATCAATTGCTCCTGCTCTTGTTCAATAACCTGCAGCATAACATCTTCTTGAACTTTAATATGACTGAATGATGCATCACGAGCCAATATTACATTAAAATCTCTTTCATACGCATCAATAGCTGTTCTACCAACACACCCATGAGTAAACACACCACAAATGATTAAAGTGTCAATATTATATTCCTTCAATTTTTCCTCAAAGTCTGTTCTAATAAAGGTACTCTGTCTTGTTTTAACTATAATATTGTGTTTTTCGTTAAATTTTATTTCAGGTAAAATTTCAGCCTCTTTACTTCCTTCAATTACTGCTGCAAAATTATGCTTCTTCATAACAAGATTCCATGTTGATTTGTCTTCTTTATGCAAAGTAATAACCTGAAAGATAGGTATGTTTTTTTCTTCTGCAAAATCGATAAGTTGATTAATTGAATAAACTAATTTGTTTATTCCTACTTTTCTTTCTTCCGTTCTAAAAAAGTAATGCTGCATATCTATGACTACTAATGCAGGTTTCATTTATCGTTTCTCCTTGTTTTTTTATTGTATATATATCTATAATCCCTTAATAAAAAGAGTATCACATTTTGCTGCTTTTAAACGGTACTGGACAATTTCTTGATATTCATCAGATTCATACCAAAGCTTTAAATCTTTTTCACCTGGGAATTCTATTATAACAACTCTATCGTAATGCCAGTTTCCCTCTAAAACTACTGGATTTTCATCGACAGCTAAGTATTTTCCATTAAACTTCAAAAAAACTCTGTCTATGCTATCCAAATATTTTTGATACTCATTTATATCCTTTATTTGAATTTGTGCCACAAAGTAACAACTCATAAATTCCCCTCCATAATTCATTGCATAAAGTACACTTGAATTATTTTTTATTCATACTTTATGGCTTTCTTTAATTGATTTTACTATATCTGCAAATTGATTACCACACCTTGCTAATTCACCCATTACCCTATTAATGCCTTCATCAGTTCTATACCAATTTTCTTCATTTATGCCTTGAGTTTCAGTAGAACAAATAAAAAATTGAGTCTGTGGATATAGTAATTGATAATACATAAGGCAGCGCCTTGCGTGAAAAGATTTGCAGCACAGAATAGCTTTTTTTATATTTAAATGAATTCTGTCAGTAATACATTTTGAAAAAATAGCATTCTCATAGGTATTTGTTGCTTCATCCTCTCTTAAAACAGCATCTTTATCTACTCCGTTTTGAATAAGTACATCTTTTAGAAACTCCCATTCTGTTTGATACTCTTTTGTGTAAATATTTGCTTTAGACAATGGACCAGGAAAGTATCCACGCTTAACACTATACTTCCCAGATGGAAGTATGATAGGAGACCATTCTTCATTCCAAAGTGTTGCAGCTTTCTCAGCAATTTCAGGATATGACCCTCCCGGAATGAAAATTACATCCGCTTTTTGAGGTTCATCATTAAGGAAAATGAATCTTGTAATATCATTAATAAATCTCATATAGCCCCCCCTATCAATTCAGTATTTTGCTAATTTTTATTTTTCATATGACCTGGGAAATCTTTCAAAGACATAATCTCCCTAGAATTATGATTTATTAAATACTGAATTTAAATCAACTTCTTTTAATCTATTTTTAAATGTTCTATATGTCACTTAATATGCGTGTAATATTCATTTATTAAATGTTCTAATGTAAGTTTAAAGTAATTCTGTTTAACTTATTATTTTCTGATATGCTACAACATCGAGTAATTGACCAAATTTTCTGCCAACTTCCTTGTAATGTGCGCATTTGCTGTAACCATTACGTTCGAATAAATTTATACTTTTGCTGTTCTCTCCACATATTGTTGCTACTAAAACGTGAAAATCTTTCGTTTTTGCATAATCTTCTATATATTGAATTGCAATAGTGCCTATACCTTTTCCTATATAATCCGGTTTTAAATACACTGTTACCTCTGCACTTCCATCATACGCTTCCCTCTTTTTGTGTTGAGTTAATATAACATATCCACATAGATTACCATTATAATAAATAGTAAAAGTTTTATATATCTGACTATCAAAAATGACAAGCTCTTTCATTTCCTCCATTGATAGTGTACGTGCATGAAAAGTAGAAGTAGTATTTAGTACATAATAAGTATAAATTCCCAAGACTTCTTGTAAGTGTTCATTTCTAATCTCTTCAAAAGCAGGCTTGTTCATAATTTTATAATTCCCCCTTAATAATTAAATTTGAATTGTACATACTTTCGTTATACAACTGGCAATAACATCTTTTCCTATTGCTTTTTCTATTATTGTTTTTTCAACTTGATAATGTTTTCCCCATATAGTATTATATTGGCTTATAATACTATGTCTAACACCTTATGTCTTAGTATCCCCACCATTTTATTCTATTTTGACTAAAATATACTTTTGCATCCTATTTTATCACACTCATTTATATAATCATTTAATACTGATCTCAATAAGAATACAGTACTACTTTCTTATTATTCATTAATCATTGGCCAAACAAGTGTTGGTTTGTCAAATGGATCGTACCCTTTATTGATCCAAAATGGATTATAGCTCCAAATAGACTTCAATATTGTTTTATTGTCCAAACCATTTCGTTTAATTTTAGTTTCTAAATATTCTTTAGCAATTTGATCTTTTTCACGCTCTTTCCACTCTGGATTAAGAAAAGCTACTATTTTCCTAAAACCATATTCAAAACATATACCCGATGTGTAAACTTTAATATTATAAAAATTTCGAGGAATATCATCTAGCCAACTGTAAGGAAAATACACTGTTCCCTGATCACCAATACCTGCATAAACCTTTTCTGCTTCTCCCCTTTTCAGAAACCTCTTTTTCTTATGAGTTGCTTCAAACTCCTCACCCTTATCTGTTTTTAACTTTACGTTTACCACCCAGTAAGATACAGGAACAAAGGACTGTATCTCCATCTCCCGGTCTACAATAAGGGTCAGTGTAGGAGATTGAACCCTGCCTACTGAGAGAAACCGGTCCTTTACCTGAAAAGATGTAAGGGAAATAAATCTTGTAAGTGC